>NC_015067.1:2100000-2385164 GCF_000196555.1 Bifidobacterium longum subsp. longum JCM 1217
CATCTGTCCGCCGCTCATCTCCCCCGGCCGGTGCGTGGCGAGCGCGCGCAATCCCATGCGTTCCAGCCACAGGATCGCCGTGTCGGTGGCGGTGCGGTAGGGCATGCCGTCAAGCATCATCGGCAGGGCGATGTTTTCGACCGCCGGCAGTTCGGGCAGCAGCTGGCCGGACTGGAAGACGAAGCCGAAGTCGTTGCGGCGCAGTTTGGTGCGCTCGGCGTCGCTCATGCGGCTCAGGTCGGCACCACGGAAGATGACGGTGCCGGCGGTCGGCTTAATGATGCCGGCGAGCGCGTGCAGCAAAGTGGATTTGCCGGAGCCGGACGGGCCCATCACGGCTACCGTCTCGCCCTCCCGGAGCGTGAAGTTCACGTGGTTCAGGGCGAGCGTGTGCATGGTCGGCATGGCGAAGCCGGGCTGGGCTGGCTGGGATGGCTGGCCGGCCTGAATGGCACCCGGTCCGGCCGCAGCGGGATTCGCCGACGCATAACCGGCTCCCGTGCCGGCTGGTATCACGCCGGTGACGCCGTGCCCGGCCTGTGCGCGGGCCATGCTGGCGGTGTAGTCCATGACCAGGTCGTGCGCCTCGATGACCGGGGCCCACTGCTGGGTGTGCGATGCCGGCTGCTGGAACTGTTGGGGTTGCTGAGACTGCTGAGGCTGAGCCGCCGGTCCCGGCGCCGGCTGAGGCTGCTGCAATTGCGATGCTGCTGTATTCATACTCCCGAGCGTACGGAGCGAACGCCCAGCCGACCATCGGGCTGCGGTATGAACCTTTCTGGATTACCGGCCCGCTCCTCATCCGCAAGGATTAGAGATACGCAAATGATTAATGACCGGCAACCACTATTCGGTGCCGGTCATTATGAGCATTGCATTCAGGCGCTACGCGCATTATTGCGCGGTAGCCAACTCGTCCAGGCGGGCGGCGAAGCGGGGCCAGTCGGTCTTCATAGCGGTGAGGAGCTTGCGGTTGGGCACGTCGTCAATCGGGACCCAGCAGATTTCCATGCTTTCGTCGTCGTTTGCCTTGGGCTCGACGGTGTGGCCGGGCTTTTCGAAGGCAAACACGGTGGTGTAGGCCCACGGGCCGTGGTCCTCGCGGTAGGAGCCGACCACCTCGATGTCTTCGGGGGTGATGTTGGCTTCCTCGTAGCTTTCGCGCAGCGCGCCTTCGATGGACGATTCGCCGTCCGCAGTGGCACCGCCGGGGATACCCCACGTGCCACCTTCGGCGCTCCACGCGGCACGGTGCTGCATGACCACGTGAGTCACCTTGCCGCTCGCCGGGTCGCGGCGAGCCAGCAGAATGCCGGACGCACCGTTGGTGCCCCAATGCTTGCGGCCGCAGGCGCAGTCCACCCAGCCATCGCCGGGCTGGTGTACGTTTTCGACCGGCGGCAGAATGCCAGCGTGCTGGTTGCCCGATGCCTTGCTTTCCGGTTCCAGTTCACCACGGCCGACATTCCACAGGTCAGTCCACGTGATGCCCAGTTCGCCGGCCAGATGCCGGGCCAGCGGCAAGCTGAGGCCGATGATGCCGTGCGGATCGCCCTCAATACTGTCGATGAACGCACCACCGAAGCCTTCCAGCGTGAACGATCCGGCGACTTCCAGCGGCTCGCCAGTGGCAATGTACCGTTCGACGTCGGCATCGGTGAATTCGCCGAAATGGACTTTGGCGTGGCTTGCGCCGCGCACGGTACGCCCGGTCGCGAAATCGATCAGGCAGTGGCCGGTCCACAGTTCGCCGGTCGCGCCGCTCATGCGCTTCAGTCGTTCGCGGGCCACGGCTTCGCTGTGCGGCTTGCCGTAGCATTCGCCGCCCAAGAGGAACATCGAATCACAGCCGAGAATCAGCGGGCCGACTGTCGCCTCGGTCAGTCCCGGCTGTCCGGCAATAGCGGTGGCGATGGGTTCGGTGACGGTCGGCATATCGATGCCGGAGAAGTCGCGCGTGGTGGCGATTTCCGCCTTGGAATAGTCAATGGGCTTGCCAGCGGCGGCTTCACGCAAGTCTTCGACGGCAGCTTCGCGTTCCGAATCCTTGATTTCCTTGGCCTTGAGCGGGTAGGCGATCACGCGGTCACCGGTCGCAGCGGCGGCAGTATCGGCCACATCACGATACGCACGATGAACGGCCTCGGCCTTGGCCGCGGCCAGAATCATCACGCGCTGCTTGATGCTCAAATCGTCGACGGTGACGCCTTCTTCACGGGCGGCCGCTTCCAGCGCAGCAGGCTCATCCACATGCGAGACGCGAATTGTGGGGCAGATACCCGCCGAATACAGCACGTCACGGCGAGGCTTGGACTTGGAAGCAAGAATTAGTGGAATGGGCATGACTTAAGTCCTTATGCTCCCGCTGGCGGGAGCTGTCGAACGAAGTGAGACTGAGGGTGGTCTCTGCCGGTATGGCGGACCACCCTCAGACCGCCTGCGGCGGCCAGCTCCCGCCAGCGGGAGCCTTCTCCTCGACTTAGCGACGCTCGATTTCGACGCCGGCGGTGTTGATGGGCAGGTGAAGCACACGCCAATGGCCGGAAGCAAGCTGCTCCGATGCGATCTGGTCGATGGCTTCGCGGGCGTTGCCGTAATGCAGCACGAGCACGCAGGGGCCGGCACCGGAGACTGCGGCGGCATAGCCCTTGGAGCGGAAGAGCGCAATGAGCTCGGTGGACGGCGGCATCAGGGCACCGCGATACGGCTGGTGCAGTTTGTCCTGCGTGGCGGTGAACAGCAGCGCGTTGGACTGGGCCTGAGCGGCCGCAAGCTCGTCGGCGAACGCCGATTCACGGGTTCCGCCAGAGCAAGCGCACGTATCGGCATCCTGAGCCGGGGCAGCGGCGACGCCGGACTTGCCCTGCTGGGCGGCCTGAGCCAGCACCACGGGATTCATCGCAGCGGGCAGCAGCCCCACGCGAGACACGTTGTAGACGGCGTCCTTGTATGGCAGTTCCCTAGGCAGCGCCTGACGGGCCTTCTCAGTGGACAGCTCATAGTCGGGCACGAACACGGCGGCGGTGATGGACGGGTCCACCGGGTAGTTGACGGCGTGGAATCCGCCGTGCAGCGGTTCACCACCAGGAACGGCGACCGAGCCGACGCCTTCTGCGGTTTCGAAGTCCCAAGAGACGGTCAGGCCACCGAACACAGCCGGGGCCACATTGTCCGGGTGTCCTTCAATCTGGGCGGCCATATCGAAGACGGCCGGACGGTTGAGGTCACCGGTCTGGGCGAAGGCCGCGGCGGCGGCGATGCCGGCCACAATGGCCTCGGCGGAAGAGCCCATGCCACGAGCCTGAGGGATGTTGTTGGTCGCTTCCAGCGTGAAGCCGAGTCGGCCGAGGCCGAACGTGGCACAGGCACGGCGGAAGGTGGAGACCACGAGGTGGGTTTCGTCGCATGGGAGGGCGTCGGCACCCTCGCCGTGGATGATCACGTGGGCAATGCCGTCGTTCGGGTCGTCGTTGAGCGTGAAAGTGAGCTCGTCATGGTAGTCGAGCGCCAGACCCACGGTATCGAAGCCGGAGCCGAGGTTGGCGGACGTGGCGGGCACGCGCACGTGAACGCTATTGCAGATTGGATTCATGGTTGTTCCTTAAAAAGGAGCTCCCTCATCAGAGGGAGCTTGGGTATTCAGCTTTCACCGTTCGACCGCCTCATCAGAGGGAGCTTAGGTCTTGTCAGTCCAGCACGCGCAGGATGGACGGGTCGCCGGTGACGAAGTCGAGCGCCTGCACGGCCTTGACGGTGTTGCGCAGGGTTTCCTCGTCGGTCAGGTGGGTCACGACGCGCAACTGCTGAATCTCGCCGTCGTAGCCGGGATCGGTCATGGTGGGCTTCAGGTCCTGGTTCACACCGTTGATGGAGACACCGTTCTTGGCGAACTCAGCGGCGATGGCGGCCAGCACGCCCGGCTTGTCGTGAATCAGGAAGCGCACGGCGAATGCAGCCTTGGAGGCGGTAATCGGAGCCTTCGGCAGATTCTTGTACAGCGGGATGGACGGGCCGGTGCAGCCAGCAGCAATGTGGCGGGCTTCGGTCACCACGTCGCCCACGACGGCGGAGGCGGTCGGAGCGCCGCCGGCGCCACGGCCGTAGAACATGAGGTCGTCGGCGGCCTCGGCCTTGACGAACACGGCGTTGAAGGAGCCGTGCACGGAGGCCAGCGGGTGGTTCTCGTCGATCAGGGCCGGGTAGACGCGGGCGGAGACGCCGGCCTCGCCGTTCTCGACCACGGCGAGCAGCTTGATGACCTTGTGTTCGGCGGTGGCTGCGGCGATGTCGTCGGCGGTGATCTTGGTGATGCCCTCAACGGACACATCGTCGATGGTCACGGAGGTGTGGAAGCCGAGGGTGGCCATGATGGCGGCCTTGTTGGCAGCATCGTAGCCTTCGATGTCGCCGGTCGGGTCGGCTTCGGCGTAGCCCTTGGCCTGGGCGTCCTTGAGCACGTCGTCAAACTGGAGACCCTTGGTGGTCATCTCGTCGAGGATGTAGTTGGTGGTGCCGTTGACGATGCCGAGCATGCTGGTCACCTTGTCGCCGACCAAGGACTCGCGCAGCGGGCGCAGGAACGGAATCGCGCCACCCACAGCGGCCTCGAAGTAGATGTCGACGCCCTTGGCCTCGGCGGCGGAGTAGATCTCCGGGCCGTACTTGGCCAGCAGCGCCTTGTTGGCGGTGACCACGGAAGCACCGGATTCGATGGCGGCAAGCACGAACTTGCGGGCCACGGTGGTGCCGCCGATGAGCTCGATGACGATGTCCGAGTTGGTGGCCACGCTCAAAGTATCGGTGGTGACGATGGACTGGTCGATCCACGGGAACTTCTCAGTTTCCTTCGGGTCGAGGCAGGCGACGCCGGTCAGTTCGACCGGGCGGCCGATACGAGCGGACAGTTCGTCCTTCTGCTCGACAATCAGGCGGGCGGTCTGGGAGCCGACGGTGCCGGCACCAAGCAGGCCTACGCGAATCGGGGTTTCGTTGTTGCGAGCCAATTCAGGGTCCTTCCAAAAAGTTTTCTATATCCCACCGCTATTTTACGGATTATTTCCGACAGCAGACCGAAAGTACTCATCAAAGCTGACGGTCCTTTTCGTATTATGACGGATTTGGCCGCACATTACAGACTGTCAGGCGCTCGCCTCTGCACGTGGATCACTCGCTGACGTCGAGGTTGAGTAGGTCGTCTACGGTCTGGCGGCGGAGCATGACGTGCGCACCGGACTCGCTGACAGCAACCACCACCGGAATCAGCGCTTGGTTGTAGTTGCTGGCCATGGTGCGGCCGTATGCGCCGGTAACCGGCACGGCGAGAATGTCACCGCGCTTCAAATCGGCGGGCAACTGCACCTCGTGAACCACGATGTCGCCGGATTCGCAGTGCATACCGCACACACGGGCAAGCATCGTTTCAGCGGAACCGGTGCGATTCGCCAGACGCGCGGTGTAGTCGGCACCGTAGAGTGCCGGGCGAATGTTGTCGGACATGCCGCCATCCACAGACACATACACGCGCTCGGCAATCGGGTTGCCGTCACTGTCTTTGGCATCGGACAAGTGCACGTGCTTGATGGTGCCCACGCGGTACAGGGTTACGCCGGCGGGCGCCACGATGTAGCGGCCGGGCTCGAAGCTGATGGCCGGGGCGGGCATGCCGAGCGCACGGTTGGTGCTGTTGACCGCATCCGCCAAGCGAGTGAGTTCCACGTCAATGTCCATTGAATCTTCGCCATCGGTGTAGGCCACGGAGTAGCCGCCGCCGAGGTCGATTTCGGGCAGGATGTAGGCGTCGGTGGCCCACAGGGTCTTGCGCAGCAGCATCATGCGCTTGGCCGCGTGAATGAAGGCGTCCGCATCGTGGATGTTGGAGCCGATGTGCGAGTGGGCTCCGACCAGTTCGAGTACGTCCTGGTTGGCGAGGATGGTCTTGAGCACGGCGATGGACGGACCGTCCGCAATGGCTTCCATCGCGGCGGCCAGCGCCTTGTCTGTGTCGGAGACTTCCTCGTGGCTCAGGTCGTACGGGTACTTGACGTCGTAGTGCAGCTCGCGCTCTGATTTCTCGGTCTTTTCCGCGCCATTTTCCGGGGAATGCGTCGCAGAGATACGCGCGTTGGTAGCGGCAGGCGTCACGTCTTTGAGGTCGTTCAGCACGTCGAGCACGGCGGCGTCGGCCCCGGCGGCCAGCAGCGGCACGCCGAACTTCTGGTCCTCGTGAGCAGTGGAGATGTACTCGTGGCCGCCGGCGTGGACACCGACGGTGACGCGCAGCATCACACGGGCGCGTTTGCCGAGCTTGCGGGCGATGGCAGCAACGCGCTCCGGCTCGTCGGGCTCGTCGATCACGATTTTGGCGAAGCCCTGTTCGATGGCCAGCGCGATTTCCTCATCGGACTTGTTGTTGCCGTGCAGCACCAGACGACGTCCGGGAACGCCAGCGGCGAGGGCGATTTTCATCTCGCCCATCGTGCAAGTGTCCACAAACATGCCGGCCTCGGTGACCAATCGCACGACTTCTTTGGACAAGAACGCCTTGCCGGCAAAGCTCACGTGCGTAGTGGAGGTGTTGAATGCTTCGGCGGCAGCGCGCACGAAGTGCCTAGCACGTGCGACTACTTCATCAGTGTCGATGAGATAGAGCGGCGAGCCGAACTCGTCAAGCAGCGATTCGGCGGTACGACCATGAAATTCGATGGAGCCTTCGGCATTCACAGCCGTAGCGGCCGGCCAAATTGGAGAAATAGGCATAATCACATCTTTTCGGGGGCGGTGACGCCGAGGAGGTCGAGGCCGTTGGCGATGACCTGCTGGACGGCGTCATTGAGCTTCAGGCGGGCGGCGGCACGGGCCGGCTCCGGGTTCTTGGCGATCTCCAAGGCCTTGCGAGCTTCGTCGTCGCCACGGGTTTCCGGATCAGTCAGGGCCATCGGCACCACGCGCTCCACGTTGTACCACTTGTGATAGGTGGCGGCCAGTTCTTCGAGGTAACGGGCCACCTTGTGCGGCTGGCGGTCGTCGGCCGCAGTGGCGATCACGCTCGGGAACTGGGCGAGGGCGGCAAGTACCTCGCCGTCGGCCTCGGTGTCGAGCAGGGCCAAGTCGGCACCCTCGTAGCTGATGCCGGCAACGGCTGCGTTGCGGTCCACGTTCTTGGAGCGGGCGTGCGCATACTGCACGTAGTACACCGGGTTGTCGTTGGTGTGCGAGGCGAGCAGGGCCAGGTCGATGTCGAAGTTCTGGTTGTAGTCGGAGCGGGCCAGCGAGTAGCGGGCGGCGTCCACGCCGACCACGGAGACCAGATCGTCGATGGTCACGACGTTGCCGGCGCGCTTGGACATGCGCACGGGCTTGCCGTCCTTCATCACGTTGACCAGCTGGCCGATGAGAATCTGCATGTTCTTGCCGGGCTCGTCGCCGAAGGCCGCGCACATGGCCATCATGCGGCCGATGTAGCCGTGGTGGTCGGCGCCAAGCATGTAGATGGCCACGTCAGCCGGGTTTTCGGCGCGATGGCGCTTGTCCCAGTAGTAGGCGATGTCGGCGGCGAAGTAGGCGAACTCACCATTGGACTTGATGATCACACGGTCCTTGTCGTCGCCGTGCTTGGTGGATTCAAACCAAGTGGCGCCGTCCTTGTCGAAGATGTCGCCGCGGGACTTGAGCTCTTCGATGGCGGCGTCGACCTTGCCGTCGGCGTACAGGCTGTTCTCATGGAACCAGACGTCGAAGTTCACGCGGAAGTCCTTCATGGACTTCTGAATCTCATCGAACATCATCGGCACAGCGCGCTTGCGGAATTCCTCGCGCACTTCGGTGTCGGCCTCGCCGAGCGGTTCGCCGTCGTCGTTGAGGCCTTGATCCTGGTGGGCCAGTGCGGTCAGGTCCACGCCGTCGGACTCGGCTTCGGCCTGAACACGGGCGGCGATCTCGTTGATGTAGGCACCCTTGTAGCCGTCGCACGGGGTTTCGGTCTGGTAACCGGCCTCGCCGAGGTTGTTGGCCTCAGCCCAAGCGGCGACCAGCGACTTGGCGAAGCGGTTGATCTGCTCGCCGTGGTCGTTGAAATAATATTCGCGCACCACCTTGGCACCGTTGGCCTCGAGCACGCGGGCCATGGCGTCGCCGACGGCAGCCCAACGAGTGCCGCCGATGTGAATCGGACCGGTGGGGTTGGCGGAGACGAACTCGAGATTCAGGGTCTGGCCGCCCAGATGGGCGTTGCGGCCGTATTCGTTGACCTTGTTGAGATGCTTGTCGGTGTCGGTCATGGCACCGGCGGCGAGTACGGTGTCCACCACGGCGGCGGCCGAGGCGGAGTCGAGCGTGATGTTGATGAAGCCGGGGCCTGCCACCTCGACCTTGGCGATGCCGTCGGCTTCGGCGAGCGCGGCGGCGAACGGCTCGGCCAGATCGCGCGGCTTCATGCCGGCCTTCTTGGCCAGCTGCATGGCGATGTTGGAGGCCCAGTCGCCATGCGCGCGGTCCTTCGGGCGCATCACGGCGAGCTTGTCGACGGGCGGAATCAGCTCGTCGGTCAACGCGCCGGCCTGGCCGGCGGCGACGAGGTTGTGGGCAATGCTGGAAATCAGTTCACTTAAGGCTTCAGGACTCATTCTTCTAAGGATACTGAGAACGGCGACACTTGCGCCCTGGTATGCCTATATGCTGCCCCTGCTGGCGGGGGCAAGCACACAGCCGAAAGATACCAAGCGAAAAAGGGTAGGCGACAATCGCCGGAATCGTTGGAGGCTCGCCGAAACCGCTATACATACCGTCGGTCGGTATCTATAGTGATCTGCAACATCAAGCACAGTAGGGAGGCCACCATGGCACGTAACGCTCACCCCGAGGTGACGCGCACCCGCATCCTCGACGCCGCACAACGGCTGTTCATGGCCCAGGGCTATGAGCACACCTCCATCCAGAACATCGTGGACGAGCTCGGCGACCTCTCCAAAGGCGCGATCTACCATCACTTCAAATCCAAGGAAGCCATCCTCGAAGAGCTCACCAACCGAGACAACAATATGCAGGACGACTTCAACGAATCCGTCATGAATCGCACTGACCTTACCGCCCTCGAAAAGTTCCGCGTGCTATGGCGGCATTCGATGACCAAGCAAGACCACGTGCAGATCATGCGAGCCGCCATGCCGATGCTGAGCGATCCGGTTTCGTTCGCCGCGAATATGCAGGTATGGAGCAAGCATCTGCCCGAACGCTTCCTGCCGCTGATCGAGGCGGGCGTCAAGGATGGCTCCATCCCCACCGAGTATCCGCGCGAGGCCGCAGAGCTGCTTTCGTTGCTGCCGAATTATTGGCTGATGCCGTATTTCTACCCGGTGACCCTGCCCGAAATGGAGCATCGCATCCGCTGCTTGGCCACCATGCTCGACGCGATCGGCGTGCCGATTTTCGATGACGAGCTCATCACGGTCGCCGCGAAGGGCATGATGACGTTCGCAGGGGAGCCGGAGAAAGGCTCAGAATGAATAGCACAGTGAAACCCGAGAATGACATCGCCGGCACCGCCACCCAACGCCCGCTGCTGTCCCGCGACTTCGTGCTGCTGGTCGCCGGACAAGGCATCTCGCTGTTCGGCAATGTGATGCTGCGATTCGCGATGTCGATGTGGGTGCTGGACGAAACCGGCTCAGCCACCATCTTCGCCTCGGTGCTGGCCATCTCCATCGTGCCGACCATCCTGCTCTCCCCGTTCGGAGGCGTGCTGGCCGATCGCGTCAACCGCCGCACCATCATGGTGGCGCTCGACGCCATCTCCGCCGTGCTCGTGCTGGCGAGCGCCATCGTCTTCGCCACCACGGGCTTCCATATCGTAGCCATCGCCACCATGCAGGTGCTGCTCGCCGTGCTCGGCGCCTTCGAAACCCCGACCGTGCAGGCCGCACTCCCCCAGATGTTCCGGCAGTACGGCCCGGCCACCATGCGCCAAGGCATGGCCGTGATCAATCAGGTCCAACAACTAAGCAGTCTGCTGCCGAGCTTCCTCGGCGGCGTGCTGTATGCGATGTTCGGCATCCGTCTCATGATGATCATCGCCATCGCAAGCTTCGCCGGCGCAGCCGCGCTCGAATGCTTCATCCGCCTCAGTGCCCCGGATCGCGGCGACGAGGAGCTGCCCACCCCACTTGAAGACCTCAAGGCAGGCGTGCGATTCCTCATCAAGGACCGGCCGAACGTGTTCAGACTGCTGTTGTTCGCGGCGGCGCTCAACTTTGTGCTTATCGGCTATTCCGGCGTCGGCTTCCCGTACACGATTCGTACAGTGCTCGGCTTCGACGCCACTGTCTACGGCATCGCCGACGGCCTGATCGGTGTTTCCGGCGTGGCGGGCGCATTCATCGCCGGCCTGTTCGCCGCCAAGCTCACGATGCGCTGGCTGCCGGGGCTGATGGCGACGCTTACGCTGGCCATGGTCCCACAGGGTATTGTGTTCCTGCTGCCGGTCGACGCATGGACCAAACTCGTGGTGCTGATCGTATTCACCTGCGGCACGATGGTCGCCAGTTGCTTCACGAATCTCATCGCCGTGCCCGCCATCCAGCTCAGTACGCCCGAGGCAATGGCCGGCAAAGTGATGTCCATGGCCGCGGCCGTGAGCATGTGCGCCCAGCCGCTCGGCCAGATGGTGTACGGCTGGGCCTACGACCAAATGCCGGTCGCCATCGTGCTGTTCATCACCACCGCCCTGTTCGCCGTGCTCACCGTGCTGATGGTTCCGCTCGCCAAGCAGTTCGAGGACTGACGATCGGCGCGCACGCCACATCCTGCCGCCCGGCCATAATTGAATCACCGCACGAAAAGGCACGAAAAGGCACGAAAGAGGTACCTATGGCCACGCTCAACCCCCAATCATTGGTCACGTTGTGGCAAATCGAACAGTATGGTTCGTTCTCCGCCACGGCCAAGGCCACGGGTTGGTCGCAGCCGGCCATCAGCCAGCAGATCAAAAAGCTGGAGGCACAGTGCGGTTCGACTCTGGTGCAACGCACCTCGCATGGCGTGGAACTCACCGCCACCGGTTCGATGCTCGCCCGCCACGGCGAGGCCATCGCCGATCGGCTGGAGCGGGCGGCCCGTGAAGTCGAGGATTATCGGCATCATCGGTTTGATCACCTGCATTTGGTGGCCCCACCGTCAATCTGCTCTACTATCGCGGCCCGTACCGTGGTCAAGCTCAGTATGTTCACGGACATCGAGCTGAGCCTGATTCAGATGGAGCCGCCGGAGGCGATCGGTCTGATTTCCCAAGGCAAGGCCGATACCGCCGCCGTGTTCCGCTACAGCAGCATCCCGAACTTCCTGCACATCGGCGACGACCTGACCTTCCATTCGCTGGGTTACGATCCGATGCGACTGCTGGTGCGCCGCTCCAGCGGCATCGCCAAACGATTCGAGGAGACCGGCGAACCTGTGCCGCTGTCCGCCGCCAAAGACGAGCATTGGATCGCCGGCTGCCCCACCTGCCGCGCAAATTTGGTGAAACTGGCCACCCGTGCCGGATTCAAGCCGGATATCCGCCACTGCACGGATGATTACTGGGCCACGCAGAACCTGGTCGAGGTTGGTATGGGCGTCTCGCTGGTGCCGGCGCTCGATACGCATATCAACTTGCAGGGCGATCTGGTGGCCTGTCCCATTGCCGACGATTTTGCGGCGCGCGAGGTCGGCATCGTGACTCGTGCCGGCGACCATCGCCCCGCGCTTGGTTCATTGCTCGAGGAGCTCGAGCGCACGTCACTCAAATATTTGAGTGCCAAGTAGTCGCACAGCGATAAGCAAGCTTGCGAGCGCCATCACGATTTCGGGGAGCCAGACCGTTGAGCAGCCCTTCTGCACCGGGAACAATGACATGTTATGAGCATGAACAACATTCCCCAGTCAACGACTTTGAGCAACACAACCGCCGGCACCTCTTGCTTTGATGCCAATCACATCGACGTGACGACCATCGAGGATCTGGAGCAGGTCGGTTCGGATAAATGGACCCGTTACCCCGGCTGCATCGGCGCATTCATCGCCGAGATGGATTACGGTCTGGCACCGTGCGTGGCCGAAGCCATCGAAGAGGCTACTGAACGTGGCGCGCTCGGCTACATTCCCGACCCGTGGAAGAAGGAGGTCGCCCGCTCGTGCGCCGCATGGCAGCGCCGCTACGGCTGGGAGGTGGATCCAACGTGCATCCGCCCGGTGCCGGACGTGCTGGAGGCGTTCGAAGTGTTCCTGCGCGAGATCGTGCGCGCCGGTAACTCCATCGTGGTACCGACTCCGGCCTATATGCCGTTCCTAAGTGTGCCGCGTCTGTATGGCGTGGAGGTCCTTGAGATTCCGATGCTGTGCGCGGGCGCCGGCGAGAGCAGCGGGCGCAATGATGAATGGCTGTTCGATTTCGACGCCATTGAGCAGGCGTTCGCGAACGGCTGCCATGCCTTCGTGCTGTGCAACCCGCACAACCCGATCGGCAAGGTATTGACGCGCGAAGAAATGCTGCGATTGTCCGATCTGGCCGCCAAGTACGACGTGCGTATATTCTCCGATGAGATTCACGCGCCGTTCGTCTACCAAGGCCACACGCATGTGCCATTCGCCTCAATCAACCGGCAGACGGCCATGCAGGCTTTCACCTCCACTTCAGCCTCGAAGTCGTTCAACATTCCCGGCACCAAGTGCGCGCAGGTGATTCTCACCAATCCGGACGATCTGGAACTATGGATGAGGAACGCGGAATGGTCCGAGCACCAGACGGCCACCATCGGTGCCATAGCCACCACTGCGGCCTATGACGGCGGCGCGGCATGGTTCGAGGGCGTGATGGCATATATCGAGCGCAATATCGCGCTGGTCAACGAGCAGATGCGCACGAGATTCGCCAAGGTGCGCTATGTGGAGCCGCAGGGCACGTATATCGCGTGGCTGGATTTCTCGCCACTGGGCATCGGCGACCCGGCCAACTATTTCTTTAAGAAGGCCAACGTGGCGTTGACAGACGGCCGTGAATGCGGCGAGGTCGGGCGCGGTTGCGTGCGTATGAACTTCGCCATGCCCTACCCGCTACTGGAGGAATGCTTCGACCGCATGGCCGCCGCACTTGAGGCGGACGGGTTGTTGTAGAACAGAATTGCGGCTCCCCTCAAAGAGGGGAGCCGAGGAACGGCCGAATTAGTCGAAGTCGGCACCGAGGGCTTCGAGTTTGCCGCGGAAGTCGGCATAGCCTCGGTCGATCAGGCTGATGCCGTGCACGTCCGAGGGGCCTGACGCGGCCAAGGCCGCGATCAGATGGCTGAACCCACCACGCAGGTCCGGCACGTCGATGTCGCGTCCGGTCAGCGGGGTCGGTCCGAAGATCACGGCGGAATGCTTGTAGTTGCGCTGCCGGAAACGGCACGGCAGCGAGCCCAGGCACTCGCGGTACAACTGGATGGTGGCACCCATCTCGACCAGCGGCTTGGTGAAGCCGAAACGGTTCTCGTACACGGTCTCGTGCACGATCGACAGGCCGTTGGCCTGGGTCAGGGCCACCACGAGCGGCTGCTGCCAGTCGGTCATGAACCCGGGATGCACGTCCGTCTCGATCGCCACGGGCTTCAAGTCCCCGCCCGGATGCCAGAAACGAATGCCCTTGTCCGTCACCTCGAATTTGCCGCCCACCTTGCGGAACACGTTGAGGAACGTGATCATCTCCGGCTGGGTGGCACCCTTGACGAAAATGTCACCGTGCGTGGCGAGCGCGGCGGACGCCCAGGACGCCGCCTCGATGCGATCCGTCAGCGACGTGTGCGTGTACCCCTGCAGTTCCTTGACACCCTCGATGCGGAAGGTGCGATCAACGTCCACAGAAATGATTGCACCCATCTTCTGCAGCACGCACACCAGATCCATGATCTCCGGCTCAGTGGCCGCGCCCGACAGTTCGGTCTTGCCCTCGGCCAGCACGGCCGCCAGTAAAGTCTGCTCGGTGGCGCCCACCGACGGGTAGGGCAGGTGGATCTTCGCGCCGTGCAGGCCGTTGGGCGCGGTGATGTGGATGCCGTCCTTGTGTTCCTTGTCCACCGTGGCGCCCAGCTTGCGCAGCGTCTCCAGATGGAAGTCAATCGGACGTCCGCCAATCGCGCAGCCGCCCAACGCGGGAATGAACGCTTCACCCAAACGGTGCACGAGCGGGCCGGAAAACAGGATCGGGATGCGCGACGAACCGGACAGTGTATCCACGTCGGCCACATCGGCCAGCTGCACACGCGAGGCGTCGACGGTCACAATGCCGTTCGCACCGTCCACATCCACGTCCACGCCGTGCAGACGTAGCAAATCGGACACCACATGCACGTCACGAATCTCCGGCACGTTCTTCAGCACCGACTTGCCCGGTGCCAGCAACGCGGCGACCATCGCCTTGCTCACGAAGTTCTTCGCGCCACGCACCTTGATCGTGCCATTCAAAGGCTTGCCGCCCTCGACATGCAACACGTCATCCGGATTCTCAGCCACGCCACTCTCCTCAATCAATCAAGATTCAAAAAATGCTACCGTCCAGTTTGCCATAAGCCATGTGCCGACTCCGTGAAATGCACCCCAGCCGAACTTTGATCACCGTGCACAACGGATCCCATACCCCCCGTCGAATCAAACCGATAACGTGATCTTCCTCACATTTGCCGCCACGGTGTTCTCCATACTTCTACGCTACGATTCAGGGCAATGGCATCAGACGCCATGGCCACAAGCAAAGGAGCATTCATGACCACAGTCGCCGTCATCGGCTGCACGCACGCCGGCACGTTCGCCACCACCTCGATTCTCGCCGAGCACCCCGATTGGACCGTCCATGTTTTCGAGCGCAACGGTACGCTGTCCTTCCTCTCCTGCGGCATCGCCCTGTGGGTGGGCGACCACGTATCCGACCCGAAGAAAATGTTCTACTCCTCCCCTGCCGCTCTGGCCGAAGCCGGCGCGACCATGCATATGCGCACCGACGTGACGTCCGTGGACCTCGACGCCAGAACCCTCACCTACCGCGCGCTGGACGAGGCCGGAGACCCCGCCGAACAGACCCTCGCTTTCGACAAACTGGTCGTGACCACCGGCTCGCGCCCGGTCATCCCGCCGATCCCCGGCATCGACAGCCCGCATGTGCTGCTGTGCAAGAACTGGGATCACGCCATCGCCATCAAGGAAAAGGCGAAAACCGCCAAGTCGGCAGTGGTGATCGGGTCGGGCTATATCGGCGCGGAAATCGCCGAGCAGTTCAGCGTCACCGGCGTCAAGACCACGCTGGTCGACGGCCTTGATCGCCCGCTGGCCAATAATTTCGATAAGACCATCACCGATCAGGTGGCGGCCGCGTTCGAGGAGCACGGCGTCACGCTCGCGCTCGGCCAGAAGGTGGTCGAGTTCCGCGACAATGACGACGACACCGTCACTGTGGTCACCGAAAAGGGCGAGTACACGGCCGAAATGGCGATTCTGGCCGTCGGCTTCCTGCCGAACACCGACCTGCTCAAGGGCAAGGTGGACATGCTGCCGAACGGCGCGATCGTGGTCGACGACTACATGCAGGCGTCCGCGCCGGGCGTGTACGCCGCCGGCGACTCCGCCACCGTGTTCTACAACCCCACCGGCCAGCACGATTACATTCCGCTGGCCACCAACGCGGTGCGCCAGGGCCTGCTGGTGGGCCGCAACATCGAGACGCCGACCGTGAAGTACATGGGCACGCAGGCCACGTCCGCCGTGCAGCTGTACGATCTCTCGCTCGCCGCCTCCGGCCTGACCCGCGCCGGTGCCGAACGCCGCGGGCTCACGGTCCGCGAGACCTCGCTCACCGAGGATTATCGCCCGGACTTCATGCTCACCACCACCCCAGTCACGTCGATTCTGACCTGGGACCCGGAAACCCGCAAGGTCAAGGGCGGCCAGTTCTGTTCCAAGGCCGATATCTCCGGCGCGGCAAACGTGATTTCCATGGCGATTCAGGCCGGCTTCACCATCGACCAGCTCGCCAACGTGGACTTCCTGTTCCAGCCGAACTTCGACAAGCCCGTCTATTACGTGGGTGCCGTGGCCATGAAGGCGGCGGCTGAGTAAGACGGCTGTACTCACCGCAAAAAGAAACCCCGGCGTGATGGGCGCCGGGGAGAGAAAGGAGAGAAGAAGAAGAAGAAAGAGGTTAAGTTATGCAGCTTGTTCGGCCGTGATTACATATAACAACACCAGTTTCAATGCAACGTGGGCACTGGCTGGGAATTGTCTGGGAATCACGGCCCGTACAGGCTGTTTCTTGTTTTGGAGCCGATTTACCGGCTCGCCTTGATCTTGTGGGCCAGCTCGGCGTCCCACATCGCGCCGGTTGCGGACATCACCGAATCCGCGCCGGCGTTTCTGTATGCCTGATAGTCGGCCGGCGAAACCACGCCGCCCACGCCATTGATCTTGAAATCAAGACCGAGCTTCTCGCGGATCGCGGCCAGACGGGCGACCATGTCGAGGCCGGCACCACGAATCGCATTGCCACACACGCCGGAGCGATCACGGCCTGCACCGGGCAGGGCCTGATTGCCATTGGCATCGACCAGTTTGGCGGAAATCGTATTGATGGTGCTGAATCCCTGCACAGTGCCGTGGCCCACGGTGGAACGCACCATGAGTTCAAGGTCGCCGTCGCTGGGGATGTAGGCGAGCTTGACCATCAGCGGGATGTCGCCGATCTCCTGCTTCACGGCCTCGGTGATGCGGCCCACGAGCAGCGGATTGTGGCATAGCAGGCGGTTGTGGCCCTCGTTGGGGCAGCTGGTGTTCATCACCATGAGCTTGGCACCGGTCTCCTTGACCAGGCGGGCGGTAGTGGCATGGTCGGCGATGTATTCCTCCTCGCTCATGCCCTCCACACGCGAGCCTTGGAAGCTCGGGACCAGCACTTGACCGGGACCGGCGGCCTCGATGGCGGCGCGCATGTCCGGCTGCCAGACGTCAGGGCTCTGCGAGGGCACACCGAAGCTGTTGGAGATGGAAATCGGCTGTTCATAGTTGGTGTCGGCCAGCACGCCTTCGTCCAGTTCGGCGCTGCCCGGCGTCAGTGAACCGTCCGCCGACTTGGGGTGTACGGCGAGCACGTTCGGGAACGGGTTGCAGCCCCAGGCGCGCGAACGCACGGTTTTGTAGGTCGCCAGATCGAAGCCCATGCGGAAGGCGGCCGTGGTGAAGCGGCTGTTGAGCAGCGGGCCTGCGGGAATGCCGAAAGGCAGGTTGACCGGCTGGCCCAGGAAGGAGGCCGAGGCACCCTCGCTGGTGGTTCCGGCGGCATCGGCACCGTTGCCATCCTTCAGCGCCTCGGCGAACGCGCCGAACGGCCCTTGCTCATAGTTGTCTTCGTAGCTGCGGCTGACGTCGTAAAACGGCTCAAAATCACTCATGCTTCAACGATAAGCCAACCTACATGCGTACACGCACACTCAACCCACCATCGCGCCGTCAAACGAAATAATGGCGAAAGCGGCATTGGCTACCACAAAGATGATGAACGTCGGAGCTGCCCAGCCAAAGTACGTGTCTGGAATACTACGATTCGTACGGTGATATTGGCGCAAACTTAAATAGTGCAAACACACCCTAGAAGAGATAGGAGGGAATGGCACTTTCTCGCGTTGTTGGTGGAAGTATTTGGGATGCTAAGCGAGTTGCCGCATTGGAACCAGACGATTGCGTGAAGTGACCCTATACGTAAAAGGTCTCACTGGCGAGAGCCAGTGAGACCTTTGTCTGATGCGATGCGAGCGACCCAATAATCTCAATCAGACACAGAGCCAACGGCCCTGGGCCTGCAATTATGGACTCGCCTTTCGGCGAGGCTCAATGCTGGCCTCGCTGCTGTCGCAGCTCGGCAGGCCGATCGCGGCTAAATAATGCCGCGATCGGCCAACGGCCCTGTCCAGTCTGCGTCCTCAGGCTCGCGGGCGGACTCGATTCTTTCTTCGGCCCAGTGTTTGGCGGGGATGGTCTTGGGCTTGAAGGGAAACTTTTCGGCGCGCATCTTTTCGTAGGCGGCGATGTCGTCCTCGTGCTGCAGCGTCAGATCGATATCGTCGTAGCCGTTCATCAGACGCCAACGCACGTAATCGTTGACCTCGAACGGCAGGGTCACGTCGCCGCAAGTGACAGTGCGGGTCTCCAGCGAGACAGTCATCTCACGACCAGGCTCTTCCTCCAGTAGCTTCCACAGGAGTTCGACGGACTCCTGCGGCATAATCGCGGCCAGCACGCCGTTCTTGGCGGTGTTGCCGTAGAAGATGTCGGCGAAGCTCGGCGCGATGACCACGCGGAAACCGTAATCGTGCAGCGCCCACACGGCGTGCTCGCGGGAGGAGCCGATGCCGAATTCGGGGCCGGCGACCAGAATCTGGCCCTTACCGGCGTATTCCGGCTTGTTGAGCACGAAGTTCGGGTCTCGGCGCCATGCGTAGAACAGGGCGTCATCGAAGCCGGACTTGGTCACGCGCTTCAAGAACACAGCGGGAATGATCTGGTCGGTATCGACGTTGGAGCGGCGCAGCGGCACGCCCACGCCGGTCAGTGTGGTGAGTTTTTCCATAACAATTTTCCTTTCGGGGATCTCTCCCCCAGTCAGTCTTCGACTGACAGCCCCTCGTCAGAGGGGGCTCACGTGTATTGACTCAGAGATCGGCGGGAGACGAGATTGTGCCGCGGATGGCGGTGGCGGCGGCTACGGCCGGCGACGCCAGATGCGTGCGCGAGCCCTTGCCTTGGCGGCCCTCGAAGTTACGGTTCGAAGTGGAAATCGAGCGCTCGTTCGGCACCAGCTTGTCCGGGTTCATGCCCAGGCACATCGAGCAGCCGGCGTTACGCCATTCGGCGCCAAAGTCCTTGAACACCTTATCGAGGCCTTCCTTCTCCGCCTGCAAACGCACGCGGGAGGAGGCCGGCACCACCAGCACGCGGTGGATGTTCTCGGCCTTGCGGTGGCCCTTCATAATCGCGGCGGCCTGGCGCAAATCGTCGATACGACCGTTGGTGCACGAACCAATGAACACGGTGTCCACGGCGATGTCCTTGATCGGCATGCCTGGCTTCAAACCCATGTATGTAATCGCACGTTCGGCGGCGGCGCGCTTGGTGGCGTCGGCGATCTTGCCCGGCTCCGGCACGGCGGCGGTGATCGGCAGACCTTGGCCGGGGTTGGTGCCCCACGTCACATATGGACCGAGCTTGGTGGCGTCGATGTCCACCACCTTGTCGAATACGGCATCGTCATCGGTCTTCAGCGTCTTCCAGTACGCCACGGCCTGATCCCACAGCTCGCCTTCCGGCGCGTGCGGACGGCCCTTCAGGTACTCGAACGTGGTCTCGTCCGGCGCGATCATGCCGGCACGCGCACCGGCCTCGATGGACATATTGCACACGGTCATACGTTCGTCCATGGTGAGGTTGCGAATCGCCTCACCACGGTATTCGATCACGTAACCCTGGCCGCCGCCGGTGCCGATCTTGGCGATGATCGCCAGAATGATGTCCTTGGCCGTCGCGTCCGCGGGCAGCTTGCCGTTGACGTTGACGGCCATGGTCTTGAACGGCTTCAGGGACAGCGTCTGTGTGGCCATCACGTGTTCGACTTCGGAAGTGCCGATGCCGAACGCCAGCGCGCCGAACGCGCCGTGCGTCGACGTATGCGAATCACCGCACACGATGGTCATGCCCGGCTGGGTCAGGCCCAGAATCGGGGCGAACGCGTGGACGATGCCCTGATCGGCGTCGCCCAGCGGGTGCAGGCGCACGCCGAACTCCTTGCAGTTCTTCTCCAAAGTCGTCAACTGCAACGCGCTCGTCTCATCCGGGTTCGGGCGATCGATATCAACGGTCGGCGTGTTGTGATCCTCGGTGGCAATGAGCTGATCCACGTGACGCGGCTTGCGGCCGGCCAAGCGCAGGCCCTCAAACGCCTGCGGGCTGGTGACCTCATGCATGAGCATCAGATCGATGTACAGCAAATCAGGGGCTCCGTCGCTGCCCTTGCGCACCAGATGATCGGCCCAGACCTTCTCGGCCAGTGTCGTTCCCATAGTGATTCCTCCAAAAAATTCCGCGCGAGGCATTGTGTTCGCGCCTTGTTCGTGGTATTAGCCTATGTGCTTGCGATGGGCCCGGCCATGAGCATGCCGGATATTGAGATACGGTCAAATGATGGCCTCAATATGACTCGGACCCGACTCGAACATGACCTAGTCATGACTCGGTTCCGCTCCAGACATGTCTCTTCGGCATCCACGAACGCCCTTTCAACTTCATGGCCACCCTGTGAGACACTTCCCCAATTTGCCATTTCACTATGTGAGATGGCATAATCGCCCTTATTATGACTGATTCCCGGGAAGAACCATTGAACAACAGCTTGACCGAGTCCGAGCCGGTTGAAGACACCACCGCCAAGGACGATGGGGAAATCCATTCCGGCGTTGGCGTCCTTGATAAAACCGTAAAGATTCTTGACGCACTGGAATCCGGCCCGTCTACGCTGGGCCAGCTTGTGGCCGCCACCGGTCTCGCTCGACCGACCGCACATCGTTTGGCTATTGCACTGGAACGCCACCGTTTCGTACTGCGCGACCAGCATGGCCGATTCGTACTCGGCTCCCGTTTCGCCGAACTTGCCGCCGCAGCAGGCGAGGATCGTCTGCTGACCGCCGCCGGCCCGATCCTGCAGACCCTGCTCGATCGCACTGGCGAGTCTGCGCAGATTTACCGCCGCCAAGGCGATCAGCGCGTGTGCATCGCCGCTGTGGAACGCACCTCCGGCCTACGTGATTCCATTCCGGTGGGTGCCATGCTGTCGATGGAAGCCGGTTCCGCCGCCCAGATTCTTCTGGCTTGGGAGGATTCCGACCGTCTGCACCAGGGATTGCGCCACGCCAAGTTCACCGCCACCAAGCTGGCCGCCGTACGCAAGCGCGGCTGGTCCGAGTCCGTGAACGAACGCGAAGAGGGCGTGTGCTCGATTTCCGCCCCGATCCGCAACGCCTCCGGCCAGGTCATCGCCGCCATCTCGATTTCCGGCCCGACCGGCCGCATGGGTGCCGCCCCCGGACGCCGCTATGCGCCGCTGGTGATGGCCGCCGGCAAGTACCTCACCGAGGCACTGGTCAAAGCCGTTCGCTGAAACATACCAGTCAATCCAACCGATAGCCCAACCGGCAGAAATCCCGCGTCACAACGAAAGAGACGCGGGATTTCTGCCACTAATACACAGCGGAAGGCCACCGAAACCTCGAATACTTCGCGCCGCTTTCCGCCTCTATCAGGAACAGTTACCTGAATAAACCGGGTTACCTGAATAAACCGGACAGTTGACTCCATAGCGACGGCTTGCGCAGCAAATCATCACCCTCGCCCTCGCCAGGCGCGGTTTGGTTCACCGCATAGGTATAGGCGCGTTTGGAACTGGGCTTGCCCACCAGTTCGCCAAACTCCAGCAATTGCGTACGCGGCTCGTAAGGGTGACGGATATCAAATTCGATCAATCGCGTGGCACGTTTGGCCGGAGCCGGTCCGTACGTATTGAATCCGCAGGTTGGCGTAGCGATAAGCAACAGACCCTCATGTTCGCCGACGAAACCGTTGCGATGATCATGACCAGCTACGACGCCGAAATACCCCTCGCGCAGCAATTCGAATTCGCCTGACGTATCAGGGCAGGATATGCCTTCTCCCAAATATCCGCCGGGCTGGGTTTGCAATTCGTCCAGCACGTAGTAGGTATCGGCGTGCGAACGATAGCCCTGCATGGCAAACGCCGCGTTGGCCGCCACCGGCTTCAGCACGTTGTAATACTCGGGCATCGGCATGTGCTGGAACACCATTGATTTCGCACCGATACGGTCGGGCACGGCGTTCAGGAAGGCGAGCGCTGCGGGCGATGGTGCGCCGAAGCCGCCGCCATGCACGTAATCGCCGGAGTCAAGAATGACCAGACCCAGCACATTGCGCGTATGGTCAACGTCCATAACCGGCAGCGCGAAGGTGCCTGGTTCACCGGAACCAGTGGCACCAGACAGCGTCTGCACAGCACCACCCGCTCCACAGGTGTATGCAATCTGGTTCGGCAAGGTCTCACTCGGCGGATTGACACAACCGGGGAACTCACGATAGATACCGTCCAGTTCCGCATTGCTTAGCCCGCATTGGAAATCATGGTTGCCATACGTCACAGCCCACGGAATGCCGCGCGCCGCCAACGGCTCAGTGAACTGGCCAATGGCCTTGCGCACCAGCGCTCGGGTATGGTTCAGCGCGGATTCGGCAATAGGTTCGTCACACCAGCGACGTTTACGGAATGAATCGGCGAACGCCGGATCGTAGCCGGCGATCTGGTTGCCGGAGAAAATCACCAGATCAGGCCGTGTGGCATCAAGGCTGGCCTCAATCAGGGTGATGGTGTCTTTGGAGACTTTCGGCCCATCCTGAATGTCGGCAATCTGCAGCACGCGGAACTTGCCGGAATAGTGGAATTGCAGTCGTCCGAGACGCGCAGAGATAGAGACCGGACGGCCGTCTTCGGCATCGGCCGGCTTGATACGAGGTTTCGACGACATCCCCTCTGGCGTACGCTGTGTTTCCGTCATGCCCTCCACTGTACACACAAACGAAAAGGCCCGCCGGAGCGGGCCTTTTCTACAAGTTCAACTACTGGAGCAGAATCTCTGCACAACATCATCGTTGTAACGGTAAGTCTTTCCAATGCCCGTCCAACGTAACAGTCCTCGTGACCATACACTATTTGTGGGCTCTGCTCTGTTCAGTTGTTCTTGTACCTCATAATCTATTCATCACTCCCGTTTCTCGCAACCTGCAGAGAGTCGTTGTGCGTTTTTTATCACAACTGTTCAATCGCACTTTCTGGCTATCGGAAAACGAGCTGAACCGTTCACATCGAACCCGTCCGATGTTCGATTTCGTTCGTTTCACCGCCGCTCACGGCGTGTCGCGAGCGACGCTAGCACACTCAAAACCAACCAACACCGAACTAACATGAACACCCGTTGAATTCTGGCGCGTTCAGTCGTTTTCCGGCCACGCCAAAGCTTACGATATAAGCTATGGCACAGATATTTGACGCACCCTCGAAGGCAATTCTGCGCAGCCAAATCGCAGAGCATATTGCCGAAAACGACAACAACGACCGCCGCGTCGATCAGGAAGGCGAGGCACCGCTGCCCAAGGACCGTTTCTTCGACCGCGAGCTCAGCTGGCTCAAGTTCAACCAGCGCGTGCTCGAATGTGCGGAGAACGAAGACATGCCCCTGCTCGAGCGCGCCAACTTCGCCGCGATCTTCGCCTCGAACCTTGACGAGTTCTTCATGGTCCGCGTCGCCGGCCTGAAGCGCCGTATCGACTCGGGCATCGCCGTGCCGTCTGCCGCCGGCCTGAGCCCGCGTCAGCAGCTGCGCGCGATCAGCGAGACCGCACACCGTCTGCAAGACGAGCACGCACATTACACGATCGACACCATTCTGCCGGAATTGGAGAAGGAGCGCATCGTCCTGCTGACGTGGGACAAGCTCACATCCTCCGAGCAGGAGCGCCTCTCGCGCTACTACCGCCAGCAGGTGTTCCCGGTCCTGACGCCGCTCGCCGTCGACCCGGCCCACCCGTTCCCCTACATCTCCGGCGGCTCCATCAACCTGGCCGTGATTGTGGAGAACCCGGCCTCCGGCAAGTCGCACTTCGCCCGCGTCAAGATCCCGGGCAACCTGCCGCGCCTGGTGCCGGTGGACGACATGACCGACGAGGAGTCCAAGGACGAGCGTTACGGCTTCATCGCCATGGAAAAGCTCATCGCCGCGCATCTGGAATCCCTGTTCCCGGGCATGATCATCAAGGAAGCCCGCTCCTTCCGCGTGACTCGTAACGAGGACATCGACGTGGAAGAGGATGACGCCGAGAACCTGCTCAACGCCATGGAGAAGGAGCTGCTGCGCCGCCGCTTCGGACCGCCGATCCGTCTGGAGATCACGGACACCACTAGCCCGTTCCTCTCCCAGCTGCTCGCCGACCAGCTCGGCGTGAGCCAGGACGAGGTATACCGTCTGCCCAGCCCGCTGGACCTGACCGTGCTCTTTGAGCTCGGCAGCGTGGACCGCCCGGACCTGAAGAACCGTCCGTTCGTGCCGACCACGAACCGTCAGATCGCCGAGGTCGAGTCCTCCCGTGCGCAGGACATTTTCGCCGCCATCCGCGAGCGCGACATCCTGCTGCATCACCCCTATGACTCCTTCTCCACTTCCGTGCAGGCCTTCCTTGCGCAGGCCGCCGCGGACCCGAAGGTGCTGGCCATCAAGCAGACCCTGTACCGCACCAGCTCCAACTCGCCGATCATCGACGCCCTGATCGACGCCGCTCATGCCGGCAAGCAGGTGCTGGCTTTGGTGGAAATCAAGGCTCGTTTCGACGAGGACGCCAACATCGCGTGGGCCCGCAAGCTCGAACGCGCCGGCGTGCACGTGGTGTACGGCATCGTGGGCTTGAAGACCCACTGCAAGCTCATCGAGGTCGTGCGTCAGGAAGCGGACGGTCTACGCCGCTACTGCCACGTAGGCACCGGTAACTACAACCCGAAGACCGCGCGACTGTACACCGATCTGGGTCTGCTGACCTGCGACCCGGTGGTCGGCCAGGATCTGACTCGTCTGTTCAACCAGCTCTCCGGTTACGCGCCAAAGTCCAGCTTCCACCGTCTGCTGGTGGCCCCGCGCACCGTGCGCACCGGTCTAATCCAGCGCATCCGCCGCGAGGAGGACGCCGCCCGCGCCGGCAAGGAGGCCTGGATCAAGATCAAGGTCAACTCCATCGTGGACGAGAAGACCATCGACGCCTTGTACCGTGCCTCTCAGGCCGGCGTGAAGATCGACATCGTCGAACGCGGCATCTGCGCTCTGAAGCCCGGCGTTCCCGGCCTGTCCGAGAACATCCGCGTGCGTTCGATTCTCGGCCGCTTCCTGGAGCACTCCCGCATCTACGCCTTCTGCAACGCGGACGGCCCGCAGATCGGCGAGGGTCCGGCTTCCGGCCCGGAGGTCTACATCGGTTCGGCTGACCTCATGCACCGTAACCTTGACCGCCGTGTGGAGGCTCTGGTGCGTGTCACCGCCCCGGAGCAGGTCGACGGGCTCATCAAGTACGTGGACCTGCAGATGGCCGACTCCACCA
Organism: Bifidobacterium longum subsp. longum JCM 1217; assembly: GCF_000196555.1. Taxonomy (NCBI): domain Bacteria; kingdom Bacillati; phylum Actinomycetota; class Actinomycetes; order Bifidobacteriales; family Bifidobacteriaceae; genus Bifidobacterium; species Bifidobacterium longum. Next base: position 2,125,237 of record NC_015067.1, read on the forward strand.
TGAGCTGGCACATGCAGCCCGACGGCACGTATGTGCTGCACACCAAGGACGACGAGGGCCGCCCGCTGGTCGACAGTCAGGAATATCTGATTCGCAAGCACCAGCGCCGCCCCAATTCGCACAACTGATTTCATTCGATGCTCCCTGTCAGCACGAGCTGACTGAGGGTGGTTACGATGCCCGGCTCCTCTTTCGAGAGGATGCCGGGCATCGTTGTTCAGCGCGCAAAAACTACGTAGCAGCGGTCCAACGTGACCTACAATACAAGAGATGGGTACGAACAGTATGAGACGAATCGTGGAAGCCGCCGGCGGTATTCTGTACCGGTGGAAGGATGATGCCGAGCCGACGCGGGCATCATCTCCATCAGTGAAATCCAATATTGCCACCGATGGCACCATCATCGCGAACACCACGGATTCTGACGGCGAGACCACGGCAGCACCCGGCGCATCGGACGCGGCTTCCACCCCGGACCCGGCGCAGGCCGACAGCCCAGCCACAGCGGACAACGTACTCAACCGCATCGAACTGTGCGTCGTGCATCGCCCGAAATACGACGACTGGAGCTGGCCGAAAGGCAAGGTCGACCCGAACGAATCGCACCGGCATGCCGCCGTACGCGAGATCGGCGAGGAATCGGGCCTGCCCGTGGAACTTGGCCCCTATCTGGGCGACATCGAGTACCCGCTGTCCGAAGAAGGCAGCAAACAGCGCCATACCAAGGATCGGTCGGCGGATACCAAGCATATCCAGTTCTGGATGGCCACGCCGATCAGCGCCATCGACAACCTGCGGCGTACCCATGCGTTTGGCCCGGTGCATCGGGCGGACATCGGCGAAATCGACGAAGTTTTGTGGCTGACGCCGGCCGAGGCCCGCAAGAAGCTCAGCCATTCCACCGATAAGGACATCCTCGCGCTATTCGTTGATCGGGTGCAGGAGGGCGCGCTTGACGCCGTGCCGGTGATTATCGTGCGCCACGGCAAAGCGGAAGCGCGCAAGCTGTGGAAGGGTTCGGACGCGAACCGTCCGATCACGCCGCGCGGCGCGGCTGCGGCATACGCGCTGAACCGCGAGCTGGCGTGTTTCAATCCGACCCGACTGGCCACGTCGCCTTGGGTGCGCTGCCAGGAGACGTTGGAGATGTTCGCGTGGCAGACCGGACGAGACATGGTTCATCTCGATCCGCTCACCGAAGATGCATACGCCGCTGCGCCGGACACCGCATGGGAGTGTCTACTCAGCGAAATCGAGTTCGCACTTGAGCGCCGTCAGCCCATAGCGATATGCATGCACCGGCCGGTGATTGGTGGTATGTTCGGACACCTGCGCAGCATGTGCGTTGCGCCGTCTCTGAGCAAACGCCTGATCGCCAAGACACCGTTCATGCCGACCGGCACGGCGGTGGCGCTGTTCGTCACTCCGACGCCTCATGGTCCCAAAATCATCGATATTCAGAAGGTTCAACCGCTTGTCTACTAGACCCGCATTCCCTGATTCATCCAACTCCTCGGCCGCTGCCGCCGCAGCTCATGCCGCGCACAATGGTGCCGCCGGCAGTCTGGGCCCAGGCTTCGGCTCGTTGCGTGCGGCCGGAGCGGCATTCGGACCTGCTCGCATGGGTTCTTCGCGTCCTTCGCGCCCGGCTCAGCTCGACCCGGCTGTGGCCGATGGATTGGCCGGCGGCATGGACCCGCAAGCGTTGAGCGAGATGAGCCATCTGTCCGCTGCCGCATTGCTGGATCGTGTGCGCCATAGCGAAGACCCGGCGGTTGTCGAGCGGGTGCTCACGTTGGTGGAGACGGTCGGCGTGGATGAAATCGCCGAACTATGGAGCGATGCTGAGCCGGATTCGCTGCCTGGTGTGCTGTGGCGACTGTATATGTTGCGTACGTGGATGCGATCGAATCGCGACTCAATCGCGCATCTGTGGCGCTTGGGTGAGCCGGTGGCCACTACCGCCTCCGCCATCGCCGGCGTGGATCAGGCTCCCAATGAAGATGACATCGTGCGATTGGCCGATTCGATTCTCTCCGGTGCTTTTGTGGGCGATTTTGCCGTGGCGCTTGAGCGTGCGGCGGCGTTTACCGATGTGGTGGCGTTGGGATTGCGCGTGGAGGCGCGGCGCATGGTGACCCGGGCCGAGGCCAACGGCGGCTTCTCCTCGGATGTCGATGAGAAGGCCGTGCGCACCAAAGCCGCCCGCCTTATGCACACCGCCGGCAGCCTCATGGCCACCGCCAAGGATTTCCAACACGGTGCCAACCTCTGGCGTCGCGGACGGTTGGAGTAACCCCGCTCCAGGCTCCCTCTGATGAGGGAGCCGTCACGGGCGATGCCCGTGACTGAGGGAGAAACCCACCGACCGCACCCCAACAATCAGCTACCGCCCAACACCACCCCTTCCCCGGCGCGGCGAGACCTATCGCAAGCTATACTAAGTATCCGCGTCGGACCGTGCTTAAGCCCCGGGCTCCATTTTTTGCCGCCGCGAGCGGCCCTTGCGCCGACAGGCGCTTTCGCGGTTCGGCGCTTCTTTTTTTTACCAGATTCACGCCCCGAGCGTTGCGATGGGCACGACCAGTATGCCGTCATTGCGGCGATAGGCCTTCCCACCTCGGCCGGTAAGGAACATCATGAACTCTGGTTCGCGAACTTGGGCCATGGGATTGCCGCAGATTTTGTTGCGGAAGGATTTGAGCTTATCCGCATTGTCATCGTTCACCTTAAGGTCACTGAGTTTTATTTCGATGGCACCCCACCTGCCGTCAGACAACTCGATAATGACATCAACTTCAAGCCCCTTGTCATCGCGGTAGTAGGCGATGCGATTGTTCGCGCCCGGCATGGCCGACAGATATACATTCAAATCACGAATGCACAGCGTTTCAAACAGATCGCCGAGCGTCTGTGTATCCCGCATCAGCGTCTTCGGCGACGCACCTAAAACCGCAGCAGGCAACGAAGGATCCACGAAATATCGCTTGGGCTTGGTTCGCACACGACTCTTTGCGCGGAGTGGCGGTTCCCAACCCTCCAAATCCGTCAGCAGATACAAGTCCTTGAACATTTCCAAATAGCTCTTCACCGTCTGCGTATCCGGCTCGCGCCGCTCATCGCCATATGCCATATCCGCAGCCAGCGTCGCATATTTTGGTGCCTGCGAGATGTTCACGGCAAGAGCTCGCATCAAAGCTCGTGCAGTTTCAGGATTCTTCTTCATCTTCGGCACGCTGATATCCAGCACACTTGCGATATATTCGCCCGGGATTTCCAAGGCGAATTCATCGTCTAGCTCAAGATTTGCGGGCCAACCGCCACGGCAACACCATCTGGCGATGTCTTCGATACTCGTATTGCATTCGGCAGGCTCGAATTTCCCCTCGAACAAATCGGATAGGCTGACCGCGCCCGTGGATTCTCCGGATTCAGCCAAGCTCATGGGCCACATGCGCAGACGAGCAATGCGACCAGTGCCGCTGTGATGAATGGCGTCACGATCCTTTGGAATAGCCGAACCTGTAAGAATCAGCTGCCCCTTGCGGTTCGCATTGTCATCTATATGGCGACGAGCGGCATCCCAAATTTGCGGTACATCTTGCCATTCGTCCACCAGATGGGGCTCCTCCCCCATCAGCACCAATGCAGGATCGGTTTGGGCGGCCGCGAAAACTGCCACATCATCCAGACGGTCAACGCTTCGAGACCGGGAGAGCGCGGTCCATGTCTTGCCGCACCATTTCGGCCCAACGATTTCCACCGCACCGAACGCCTTGAGCAGTTTGCTTAATCTGCTATCTACCACGCGTGAACGATAATCAGGCCTGGTCAAGGTACCATCGCGACCACTCAAATCGTTCATATTGCAGCCTTTCCCAGTTCTATCGTTCTAACAATATAGATTTTACACCAGTTTCATTCCCGATTTTACACCTATCTCATTCCCGGTTTTACACCAGTTTCATTCCCTGTTTTACACCGTGTTGTTTTTTACGCTTTACCCTCTCAGAGGTATCAGAGGCAGATCTCGGCACGGACAGGGCATTGTCCTGCTGCAACTGGCCTATCGCAGCAAAAAGTCGAATCACCCACAAATCCAATCCGATAAGCAAGCCGCGCCATTACCAATTCGGCAGGTCGGCAAACTTGGACTAGGCTGGGAATCATGGAACTCCATGTTTTGAATCATCCGCTGGTCGAGCACAAGCTCACCGTGCTGCGCGACAAGAACACCCCCTCCTCCACCTTCCGCGAGCTCGTCTCCGAACTCGTGATGCTTGAGGCCTACGAGGCCACCCGCAACCTGTCCGTGGTGGCCGCGCCGATCGAGACGCCGGTCGCCCCGATGACCGGCAAGAAGCTCGCCTCCCCGCGCCCGATCATCGTGCCGGTGCTGCGCGCTGGCTTGGGCATGCTCGACGGCATGACCCGCCTGATTCCGACTGCTGAAGTCGGCTTCCTGGGCATGAAGCGCGACGAGGAGCACCCCACCCAGCAGGTGACGTACGCGAACCGTCTGCCCGAGGACCTGTCCGGCCGCCAGTGCTTCCTCATCGACCCGATGCTCGCCACCGGCGGAACGCTGGTCGCCGCCACGCACTACCTGGCCGAGCGCGGCGCCAAGGACGTGACCGCGATCAACATCATCGCGGCCCCCGAAGGCATCAAGTACGTCGAGGAGCACATCGACCCGTCCATCGACTTCAAGGTCGTGGTGTGCGCGGTCGACGAACGTCTTAACGACAAGTGCTACATCGTGCCGGGACTCGGCGACGCCGGTGACCGTCTCTATGGCGTAATTGACTGATTTCCCTGGCTCCCCTCCCCGAGGGGAGCCAACATAACGGAACATCTATGCAAATCGACATTATTGCGCCGGGGCGCGTGAAGGAGCGTTACCTTCGCGACGCCATTGACGAGTATTCCAAGCGACTTTCGCGCTACTGCAAGCTCAACATCATTGAAGTGGCAGATGAGAAAACGCCTGACCATGCCTCCGAAGGCGTTGACCGACAGATCAAGGCCAGAGAAGGCGAACGCATCGCCAAGCATCTGAAGGACGGCGCGTTTGTTATTGCCCTTGCCATCAATGGCAAGCAGCTGTCCAGTGAAGAATTGGCCGCCAAAATCAACGACCTTGGATTGCGTGGCACCAGCCATATTCAGCTGGTCATCGGCGGTTCAATCGGCCTTGACGACGCGATTCTGCGTCGTGCTGATTTTCTGCTGAGTTTCTCGAAGATGACGTTCCCGCATCAGCTTATGCGCGTGATTCTGCTGGAGCAGATCTATCGCGCTTATAAAATCAACGCTGGCGAGCCGTATCACAAGTAAAACGCCATACCTCATGGGGCGGGAAATCCCCCATGGGGCGGTAATTGCCCCATGAGGCGGCAAAATCCTCATGGGGCGGTATGCCAAAATGGCTTAATTCCGCGGTTTCACATATTCTTCAAACCGCCCCATGGGCAAGTTACCGCCCGATGAGCCTGTAACCACCCCATGGGCGCATCAATAACGCCCTCAACCTCACACTGCGTCGGGGACGAACGCTTCGAAGATGTGGCGGTCGAAGTAGGGGGCGCACTGGGCGAGTTCATCGCTGCTGCGCACGGTCCATGAAACCGGCATCGCACCCATCGAACGAGCGAGCTTGACTTGCGGCGAAGCGCCACCAGTCCAGTCATAAGCCACGAAATCAGGACGAGACAGCCAGTCGAACGCCAGTAAGCCGGCGGCCCATTCAGCCGCACCATTCTTGCTCAGCTTCGCCGGCCAGCTCAGCTGACCGCGGCACACCTCAGGGTGATGCTCCTTGTACCAATTCACCGCGCCCGGGTGGAAGGATTCGATCACGTACGGGCCGTCATACGCCTCAAGCAAGGCGTGGCCCTTTTCCATGAGCTCTTCGCTACGCTCATCCCAAGCCCTGTTGTTGCTGAACTTGTATTCCACAATCAGCGGAGCCCGGCCGGCCACCACGTCCAGCACATCGGAGAACAGCGGCACATGCTGGTAGTACCCCTTCGGCGCGGCGGACGGCGTGACCACCAGCGGCGGGTTCGCGTCGGCACCCGGCAACGGTTCGGCCTTCAAATCGCCTGACTCGCCGTTCGGGAAGAGCGGAATACGGGCGAGTTCGTCGTAAGTCAGGTCTTCGATGCGGCGCGGATCGCCGGCCACGCGCAACAAATCGGCGTCATGGACCACGACCACTTGGCCGTCGAGCGTAAGCTGCACGTCGAGTTCGATGCCATAGCCAGCCTCGCAGGCGGCGGCGAACGCGGCCAGCGAGTTTTCGGGAGCAATCGGACCGGTCATATCCGCACTGCCGTAGCCGGCCTTGACAGCCATGCGACGGGCAAGCGACACATAATCATCGTTTTCGGCGATGGATCGCTCAGTGGTATCGGCTTGGGCGCTAACCGGATTATCCCCACCATAATCAGCGATATCGGTATAGCCGACCAAACCAGAACCCGCATCATGCAAGCCACGATGGGCATACCATACCTCCGGAATGGAGGGCACGAAATTACGACGCTTGTCATTGAACGTGCGCGGGGCCACGGCCCACACGGCAGCACCGGCGGCGGCCACGCCTGCCAGCGCCACGTTTCTCCAGAGCTTCGACGACATTGGAATCCTTCCTGTTGGGCTGCCTCTAGCCTAACGCTTCTGCCAGCCATTGTGGAGTGGTTGGATCATCCGGTTTCAGCGCGCGGTCCAGGTGGTTGGCGCGCAGTGGCTCCCAGCTGAAATCTGCCAGCAGATCGGCGGGTTTGCAAGGAATTGGAGTGGGTTGCAGACGCAGCAGCCAGGCGCAGTATCCGATGATTTGCTCGGGGGTTACGTTGCGGGCGCGCAAGGCTCCCATATCCAGCGAACGTTCGCGCTTGGCTAAACGCCGGCCGGCCGCATTGTCGATAAGCGGCAGGTGCGCATACTCGGGGTGCTCGGCGAGAGGCTTTTCCGTGTTGCCGCATTCCGGCTCAAAGCCGCCAGCCAACAGACACTGGCGAATCCACATTTGCAGCGCGGTGGAGCGCAGCAGATCACGGCCGCGCACGATATCATCAACACCCATATCGAGGTCATCCACGACCACGACCAGTTGATAGCCGAACAGTCCATCGGCTCGGCGAATCACGGAATCGCCTACCTCGCGGGCCAAATCGTAGTGCTGTGGACTATAGACACGGTCGTTAAAGCATGCGACACCATCAACGATTCCGGCATCGCCCTGCTGTTCCGGCGGCACGGCTCCCGACAGCGCAGCGGAATCGTCAGGCACTGTACGTTGCTTTTCTCCCGCTGCCGATTCCGGCATGGCGATACGGATGGAATGCTGGTCGCCGCGAACCAAACGGGCACGGACCTCGTCGGGATGGTCGTGCAGCAGGCGGCGGCACGTGCCGGGGTACACCATGAAGCCGTCGCCCTCGTTGGGGGCCGAGGCGGCGCGAATGTCGGCACGCGAGCAGAAACAGGGGTACAGCACACCTTGCGAGCGCAGGCATTCGAGAGCGTATTCGTATCGTTCAGTGCGCTGGGATTGGAACATCGGTTCGCCATCCCAGTCGAGGCCGAGCCAATGCAGGTCATCCATCATGAGCTGGTCCGCACCGGCGACCACACGCGGCTTGTCCACGTCCTCGATACGCATCAGCATGCGGTCGCCACGCGAGCGGGCCGAAAGCCATGCACCCAACATGGCGTACACGTTGCCGATATGCATGCGCCCCGACGGCGTCGGCGCGAATCGTCCAGTCACTGGCCCTCCTCGTATGAAGTTCAGCACCATGGTAGCGAAAAGGCTCTCCTCCTCAGAGGAGAGCCAATATAGTGAAGCTCGCCAGCCCGAACTCCCCTCAGTCAGCTTCGCTGACAGCTTTGCTCAGAGAGGGGAGCCAGTGATTGTCACTTGTCTTCGGTGACGTTGTCCACGCTCACGTCCGGATTGTCGGAGACAATCTGGTCGCTCGCCCAAGCGGAGAGCTCCAGATGTTCGCCGCCGGTCTGGTCGACGAGCACGGTGTCACCGTCGTGGACCTTGCCGGCCAGCAGCATACGGGCCAGCTGGTCGCCCACTTCGGTCTGTACCAGGCGGCGCAGCGGACGAGCGCCATAAGCCGGGTCGTAACCGGTGTTGGCCAGCCATTCGCGAGCCGAGTCGGTGACGTCCAGCGTGATGCGGCGATCGGTCAGACGCTGGGACACGCCAGCCACCTGGATATCCACGATGCCGCCAAGCTCCTCGCGCGTAAGCGGGTGGAACATGACGATGTCGTCCAGACGGTTCAGGAACTCCGGCTTGAAGTTCATGTGGACAGCGTCCATCACGGCCTTTTTCTTGGCGTCGGCGTCCATGTCCTCGTTCACGAGGAACTGCGAGCCGAGGTTAGAGGTCATAATCAGGATCGTGTTCTTGAAGTCCACGGTCCTTCCCTGGCCATCGGTCAGGCGACCATCGTCAAGTACCTGCAGCAGCACGTCGAAGATCTCCGGGTTGGCCTTCTCGACCTCGTCGAACAGCACCACGGAATACGGGCGACGGCGCACGGCCTCGGTCAGCTGGCCGCCCTGCTCGTAGCCCACGTAGCCCGGCGCCGCGCCAATCAGGCGCGAGACCGAAGCCTTCTCCATGTATTCGGACATGTCGATGCGGACCATGGCCTTCTCGTCGTCGAACAGGAAGTCGGCGAGCGCCTTGGCCAGTTCGGTCTTGCCCACACCGGTGGGGCCGAGGAACAGGAACGATCCGGTCGGACGGTTCGGGTCGGAGATGCCGGCACGCGAACGGCGCACCGCGTCGGACACGGCGGCGATGGCTTCCTTCTGGCCGATCACACGCTTGCCGAGGTAGTCCTCCATGTGCAGCAGCTTCTCGTTTTCGCCCTGCATCAGGCGGCCGACGGGAATGCCGGTCCAGTCGGAGACGATCTCAGCCACCGAGTCGGCGTCCACACGGTCCGGGACCATCGGCTCATCGGCCGGGTTGGCCGCGCTGGCATCGGCAGATTCGGCATCCGCGCTCTCCGCGGCGGCAAGCTCCTTCTGAATGGACGGAATCTCGCCGTACAGAATCTTCGAGGCCTCCGCCAAGTTGCCTTCACGGGTATACTTATCCGCCTGCACGCGCAGGTCGTCGAGCTTGGCACGCAGGTCGCCGACCTTGTTGTGGCCAGCCTGTTCCGCATCCCAACGCGCCTTGAGACCGCTGAGCTTCTCACGGGTGTCCGCAAGTTCGGCTTGCAGCTTGCCCAGACGCTCCTTGGACGCAGGATCCTCGGCCTTCTTGAGCTGCATTTCCTCCATTTCAAGACGGGTCACCTTGCGCTGCAGCTCATCGATCTCCTCAGGCGAGGAGTCGAGCTCCATACGCAGGTGAGCGGCCGCCTCATCGACCAGATCGATGGCCTTGTCCGGCAGCTGACGACCCGAAATGTAACGGTTCGAGAGGGTCGCGGCGGCAACCAGCGCGTCGTCGCCGATCGTTACCTTATGGTGCGCCTCGTAACGCTGCTTCAGACCACGCAGAATGGCGATGGTGTCTTCCACGCTCGGCTCACCCACGAACACCTGCTGGAAACGACGCTCCAGCGCCGGATCCTTCTCGATGTTCTCGCGGTACTCGTCCAGCGTGGTCGCGCCGATCAGGCGCAGCTCGCCACGGGCCAGCATGGGCTTCAACATATTGCCGGCATCCATCGAGCCTTCGGCCGCACCCGCGCCGACGATGGTGTGGATCTCATCGATGAAGGTGATGATCTGACCATCCGCATTCTTGATTTCGTTCAGGACGCTCTTCAGGCGCTCCTCGAACTCGCCACGGTACTTCGAACCGGCCACCATGGAGCCCAAGTCAAGGGAGATGAGCTTCTTGCCTTGCAGGGTGGTGGGCACGTCGCCCGCCACGATACGCTGGGCCAAACCCTCCACGACGGCGGTCTTGCCGACGCCGGGCTCGCCAATCAGCACCGGGTTGTTCTTGGTACGACGGGAGAGGATCTGAATCACGCGGCGGATTTCCTGGTCACGTCCGATGACCGGGTCCAGCTTGCCTTCCTTGGCGGCGGCCGTCAGGTCGGTGGAGTACTTCTCTAGGGCCTTGTACGAGCCTTCCGCGTCCGGGCTGGTGACCTTCGCGCCACCACGCACGCCGGGTACGGCCTTGCGCAGGGAGGCTGCGGTGACGCCGTTCTTCTCCAAGATTTCGGCCGACTGGTTCGGCTTGCTGGCCGCGATGCCGATAAGCAGATGTTCGGTGGAGACGTATTCGTCGCCCATCTGCTGCATTTCCTTCTCAGCCTGGGCGATGGCGGCGGTCAGCTGGCGGCTGGCCTGTGGCTGCGAGGTGCTGGATCCGGATGCGCTCGGCAGCGCGACCAAAGCGTTGCGCACCGCCGCGCCGATGGCCTGCGGGTCCCCGCCCGCGGCCTCGATCAGAGAGCGCGCCACGCCGTTTTCCTGGCGCAGCAGCGCATCCATGACGTGCAGGGTCTCGACCTGCGCGTTTCCTGCGGCGGACGCACTCTGAATCGCGTCGCCGACGGCTTCTTGGGCCATAGTGGTGAACTTCTGTTCCATATCGTATTCCTCCATATCATGCGGTCTGCGCAGTGCGGCTCGCGGGCTTCGAAAGCCCTGCGAGCGTTGCGACAGACCGCAGCTTGTCGTTGTCTGATATGGTCAACCGACCTGGAACCCATTCTATTCCCAAAACTTGAGTGCATATGACTCAAGTTTTGGATTTTGGTGGGGAGGGTGACTAGTAGCCCCCTCTGATGAGGAAGCTTGGGCAGCCGCTACTTCAGTGCGCCGACGGCGGATTCGGCGGCGGCGAGGACTTCGCCGGAGAGAATCGCCTCGGCCACGCCCTCAATCTGCGGGGTGGTCCAGGTATCGCGTACGTCGGGGCCGATTTCGTTGGCGTACTGGCGCACCACGCGGTATACGGCGGCGCCCGCCGCACCCGGACGGTACGGCTTGCGGAAGTCGAAGGAGCGGCAGGAGCACAGCAGTTCCACGGCCAGCACGCGCGCAAAGGCCGGAATCGACCGGCGCAGCTTGCGGGCGGCGGCCCAACCCATCGACACGTGATCTTCCTGCATGGCGGAGCTTGGAATCGAATCGACCGAGGCAGGCACGGCGTTACGCTTCATTTCGGAGACGATGCCGGCAGCGGTGTATTGGGCGATCATGAAACCGGAGTCCACGCCCGGGTCACCAGCCAGGAACGCCGGCAGGCCGCGGTTGCGCGCCACGTCAAGGAAGCGGTCGGTACGACGCTCGGAGATAGAGGCTACGTCGGCGGTCGGAATCGCCAGGAAATCGAGCACATAGGCCAGCGGCGCGCCATGGAAGTTGCCGTTGGACTCCACACGGCCGTCCAGCGTGACGCACGGGTTATCGATGGCGGAGGCGAGTTCCACGCCCGCCACGGAGGCCGCGTATTCCACGGTGTCGCGGGCGGCGCCGTGCACCTGCGGGGTGCAGCGCAGCGAGTAGGCGTCCTGCACACGCACGGTGGAGCCCGGGCGGCCGGCCTCAATCAGACCAGAGTCCTTGAGCATGCGGGCGATGTTCGCGGCGGAATCGCCTTGGCCGCGATGCGGGCGCAGCGCCTGCAAGTCGGCGGCGAATACGCGGTCGTTGCCGAGCATGCCTTCCACGCTCATCGCGGCGGCGACATCCGCGGTCTTGAGCAGCAGGCGCAGATCGGTGATGGCCATACACAACATGCCGAGCATGCCGTCGGTGCCGTTGACCAGCGCCAGTCCTTCCTTCTCTTTCAAATCGACGGGCGTGATGCCGGCCGCACGCAGCGCTTCGCCGCCGCCGATCTTGAGGCCGTCAGCGTTGCGGGCCTCGCCTTCACCCATCGCCACCAAAGCACAGGCTGCGAGCGGCGCCAGATCACCGGAGCATCCGAGTGAACCGTATTCGTAGACCACCGGGGTGATGCCGGCGTTCAGCATATCGGCGTAGACCTGCGCGGTTTCCGGGCGCACACCGGTGCGTCCGGTGCACAGGGTGCTCAGGCGCAGCACCAGCAGGCCGCGCACCACCTCACGCTCCACTTCCGGTCCGGCACCGGCGGCATGCGAGCGGATCAGACTTTTCTGCAGCTGCGCGCGCTGTTCCTTGGGGATGGAGGTGGAGGCGAGCGCGCCGAATCCGGTGGAGATGCCGTAATGCGGCACGGTGTCGTCGGCCAAATGATCGATAACCGCGCGACTCAGCGCCATCTCATGCTTCGATTCGTCCGAAATCGCCACTTTGGCGCCGCCGCGCGCTACGGCGATAACGTCCTCGATGCTCAGCGCTCCAACACCTACGGTGACCGTCTGCTCTGCCATGCTCATACCTTTCTATATACGTGCCGCATTCCGCATATACGGCATATGCGGCACATGCTTCGCCGGGGATCCGCGACTGCCCGCATTCGCTCACCGCACCTGCCCACCAACAGCAGGCGACGCAAACGCGACCAATCGCTCCCCGAGTAATCAAACCTTGGCCATTTCACCTCAGTCGGATGCCCGCCATAAGCCACTTCGTCCATCTTGTGTCTGAAATCTCAGACATGTAAGGTGATGGAAATATGAGCCATGCCTCGCAGCAATACGCCTTCACCGAGCCACGTACCGTCAAGCGGGCGCAGGTGAAGCCATCAGAACGGGAACATCAGACATCATCATCCGCGCCACGTGTCTCGCTGGCTCCGGCGGCCGACCGTACGCTCGACATCCTCGAGTTCATCGCGAGCAATGGTCAGACGCAAGCCGCCACGCTCGCTCGCGAACTCGGCATTCCGCGCTCCACGGTGTACCAATTGTTGGAGATTTTGGAGCGTCACGGACTGGTCACCCGCCTTGCCGAGCAGCGCGCGTACGGCATCGGACTCAAGACTTTCGAGCTGGGATCGGCCTATTCTCGCCAACATCGTGTATCGCAGGTCGCGCATCCGGTGTTGGCGCGTCTTGTTGACGAGACCGGCGAAAACGGACATCTGGCCGTGCTGCACGGCAACGAAATCATTTATGTGATTGAGGAGCGCGCCGCGCATCGCCCGCCGCTAGTGTCAGGCGTGGGCGTGCGCCTACCCAGTCACCTGACCGCCACCGGGCGGGCCATTCTGTCCGCACTCCCCCGCAATCAGGTCCGCGCGCTATATCCCAATCGTCAGGCGTTCACCGACCGCACCGGCATCGGCCCCAAATCGCCCAAGGAGCTGGAGGCGACGCTCGCCGAAACCCGGCGCACCGGTTTTGCCGAGGAACACGGCGACGTGACGCCCGGCTTCGATTCATACGCCGTCGCTGTGCGCGACTACAACGATTTCCCCATCGCCGGGCTGGCTCTCACTTTCGTGAGCGGATCGCTGCGCTCCGAACAGGAGCGGTCTCTTAAGACCAAGCTGCGGCTTGCCGGCGCGGAACTGTCCCGGCGTCTCGGCGCGGTCGGCAGTTTGACATGAGGATTCGCGAGATCATCGTGTTGGGCTCCTTCGCCCCGATCACGATTTTCTCAACTAAGTTCACCGATTCGCTGACCGGCAACGCCAAGCTCGCCGGCTTCTCGCTGACAGTGACGGCCATCATCAGCCTGGTGGTGATGACCGCCCTGCACGCACTTCTGCCGGGAGCGTAAGGCGCGTTCTTGTTCTCCGCCTGGACGGTTCCCCTCAGAGAGGGGAACCAGAACGAGTCACGCCCGAACGATTACGTTGCGCAGATCACCGATGCCTTCGACGTGCACGATGGTCTCGTCGCCTGGGTCGAGGTGGCCAGAGGCGTTCGGGGTGCCGGTCATGATGACGTCGCCAGGCAGCAGCGTGGAGAACGACGAAATCGCGGCAATCTGCTCGGGGATGCCGTGAATCAGGTTCGCGGTGGTGCCAGACGCCATCGGCACATCCTCGCCGTTCAGCGTGAAGGAAATCTTGGCGTCCTTCCAGTCGAGGTCGTCACGCATCACGATCCACGGGCCAAGCGGGCAGGAGGTGTCGAAGCCCTTGGCTCGCGTCCACGTGGGGTCGATGCCCTGCAGATCGCGCAACGTCACGTCGTTCACGCAGGTGAAGCCGAGCACGTAATCCATCGCGTTTTCAACGGACACGTTCTTGGCGATGCGTCCCATCACCACGGCCACTTCCGGCTCGAAGTTCATGTCCTTGGAGCAGGCCGGGTACACAATCGGGTCGTCGGGGCCGATTACCGAGGTGGACGGCTTGGTGAAGATCACCATGTCCTCCGGCGCGTGGGCGATTTCGGAGTGGCCGGCCTCGTGCATGAACTGGGCGTGGGCCTCGTAGTTCTTGGCCAGACCGTAAACCTTGGAGGGGATCACCGGGGAAAGCAGGCGGATGCCGTCGCCGTCGACCGGGTAACGAGTGCCGGTGGGCTTGACCTGGTCGCCGGCCAGCGGATGACCGTCGAGTTCGATGAGGTAGTCCTTGCCGTCCGTTTCGTCCTTTTGTACGAAGGCGTAGCGCGGCGAATCATTCAAAGAAAAACGTGCGAGTCTCATGCCTGTAAGCCTACTCCTTGGCGGTTCCTTCCGCAGAAGCATCCGTCCAAGGAGCAAGCAGACCGGCCTTCAATCGACCAAAACGCACGTTCGCTGGGATTGCTACTTTTCGGTCCAGGTTTTGTCATACAGCGACTGGCCGCTTTGCGTGTGCATGATGACGCGCAATGATGCCTTGCCGCTGGAGGTCTTGCACATCGAGCCCAGCAGATTCGCGGTGGATTGATAGGTGCTGTCCATAGCATCCAGTGAGGAAGCGAAGGTATCGCCTAGCGAGGCGTAGCTGTCGTCGAGCACGTACTCGTACACCAAGGTGTCACCGTCGACACGGTAGTTGAAGGTGATGCCGGTGTCTGCAAACGTATCCGCTTCGGATTCAATGGAGTCCTTGAATTCCAAAGAGTCGACGAAATCCTGAATCGAATCGTACAGCCCATAATCGCCGTCGGTTAGATCGTCATGGGTTTCGCCCAACGTGTCGTCCAGCACATCGTCAAGATTATCTTGAGCTTTGCTCTTATCGCTGCTATCACCGTTGCCCGAAGAGGACTGACTATAGAAGGAATCGGTTTTCGCCTCATCTATAGCCTTGCTGGCATACGAGGCACCGCCGACGATCAGCGCGATGACCAGTATTACCTGTATCACCATGCCCGCCGCACTGATGATGATGCCGGCGATGGCCAAGCCCTTGCCCTTGCCGCCCTGTTTCTTAATCTGGTTGAGGCCCACGATGCTCAGGATCAGACCGAGGAGTGAGACAAGGAACGAGCAGATAAAACCGGCAATAGCCAGACCGTTGTACTTCTGGTTCGCTTCAGGCGGCACACTGCCGTAAGAACCAGACCATCCCGGCTGGCCGTTCGGTTGGCCGCCTTGCATATACGGGTTATAGGGCGTTTGCGGAGGCACGGCCCCGCCGCCCGGATATACCGGAGCACTGACGCTGCCGTAGACCGGAGGAACCGATCCGCCTGCCGGAGCCGCCCCCGGATAGGGCGCGGGCGCTGCCGGTGCGGGCGCGGGCGCAGCGGCAGGAGTCACTGGTGGCAAAGCCTGCGTAGGCGGTACCGGCTGATTGGCCGGTGCAAAAGGCTGGGTGGGCTGCTCGGCAGGTGTAAACGCCTGTGTAGGCTGCTCAACAGGAGTGAACGCTTGAGTGGACTGTTCGCCCGCTGCGATTGCTTGGGTTGGAGCATTGTTGGCGGCGGTTCCCGTTTCCGCCGTCATCGCATTTAACGGCTCAGTCGGATTGGCGTCAGCTTGCTGCCACGGCACCTGGCCGTTCGGATTGACATTCGGATCAGTCATGACATGCACTCCTTCAACTGCATCGCACCCCACTTGCGAGATGCGCCCCTCGTCTTACGCGCCACATTGTGCGTTACAGACAACTGTACTCCTCGTGGCGAGCCTTAAGTACCCCAGGAAATTTGTCCCCGTCATCGACGCGACGTGGCACTTTACCAATTCAGTCAAATAATTGCTTCACGAACACCAATCACGCTCAAACTTTGTGCATTTGGCGCGGTCTCCAAACCAGCTGTTCAAACCACTCTCTGCGGAGCGATTCTTGCGTCAGAAGACGGGCAGCCCCTCGACTGGCTCGTAGCGCGTGGCGCGGCCACGACCACGAGATTGCGCAAAGCCGTCTTCAACGAGACTTTTCAGCAGTGCCCGAGCACGCGAGACCCCTAATTCCATATGCTCCGCTAATTCGGAAGTTGATATGCTGCCTTGACTCACAAGATACTGTAGCGCTTCTGATTCCGATTTGGAGAGGTGTCCCACGGAAGTCCAGGATTTCATGGACTCGCTATTTGCTGGCGTCATAACAGATCCGCCAAGGTTTGTGTACCGTACTACAAGTTTTACGCGATCAGGACGAGTTAGCACTTCCAGCAGTGGATGCGGCGCGCCAACAGAATCACAACCAGCTCGCATCACATCAAAGCCACTTCCTGCTTTTTCACCGATACCGATGAGAAAAAACATTTTCATGAGGATAGGATTGCGTGCATCAGATATTCCACCTTGCTCCGCCTCGGCCTTTGTAACACGGAGCCGCCCAGGATTGGTGAACTCGATGGTTGATTGGCGCCTAATAATCACAGTGCCTCTTCTACCCATATAGTCCGCATGAACGATAGCGTTGGTTAACGCCTCGCGAATAGTGATTTCCATGGGATTTTCATCCATACGTCGCGCTTCTCCGTCCAAACGGAATGGGCGCGGCACCGCCTGCCGCAGCCTACCATATACTGACTGCCAAAAATCGTATAAGTTGCCGGACCAAATTCCGTCAGTAGAGGTAATGCGATCATCCCAACGATCGAGTCCAATTTCTTCACGATAGTCAAGGAAATAATTTGCGAATTCCCGCACGATATCATATTCGCGCCCAAACATCAGCAATCCAGCAATAGTTGGATGCAACTGATTATCTTTGGTAGAACGAGCGAGCGCCTGCAGACGCACGAGAAAATCTTCGTCATTGAGGTTACGCCACGGATGGTTCGGGCGAATCCTTTGAAAATAAGAACGGTACGAGGCAATCGTGCCTGAATCCAATGCGGCACTACCCAAATCTTCCACGATACGAAGATCCTGAGGAGTGTCACTGCCATCGCGAAACATTGCTTTGACTTCATCCCGGTCGCAATGGTAGTCACCCTCGTTATTCCTTCTGAAGGTGCCCCTATGCTGTTCCCGGCTAAAAGGATCAGCGCCCACATATATAGGCATGATCTCCCGCCCTGCACGAGGGACATGAATCACGATGAAATCACCGGACGATCCATGTCGAATCACAACATCTTGGTCGGAAAGTACTGTGGCGTTGACCTTGGAACGGTCATTGACAGTATTCCAAAAATCCCGTTTGAGCTTTTCTGCATCCGTTACCCCTGTTACATTCAATTCTCGTCGCGAGTTCTCTGAAACACCAAGAAGAATAAGACCGCCATCAGAGTTGGCAAATGCACTATACGTATCCCATAGACTGTCTGGTAATTTGTCTTTGGCCTTTTTCGCCTCAATACAATTATCTTCTCGAAGTAGCCTCACATCCGACTCGGAAAGGCTGGCAAGAGAAATCAACTCAATAACGTCAGAATTCGCCACTTTATACGCCTTTCCGCCAGTCTACCGCCACTTTATACGCCTTTCCGCCAGTCTACCGCCACTTTATACGCCTTTCCGCCAGTTTTTCATTCTGGGGAAGCCGAGCCATGTTCAAGCAGCGTCATCCCCCCACTTGCAACGTTAAAAACACAAAAGCCTGAAACCGGCTATTGCCTCAGCAATATTCAGTCGGTTTCAGGCTCAATCGTTAATCCTCTGGCGAAACGACGGTCTACTTCTTCAGTAGCGGTGCGACTTGCTCCTCGTAAGCGGTCAGGGCGGTGTCGATCACGTTGTGCATGTCGTAGTACTTGTACGTGCCCAGACGACCGCCGAACACGGTGTTCGGCTCGGCCTTGGCCTTGGCCTCGTACTGGGCGTACAGTGCCTTGTCCGCATCCGTGTTGACCGGGTAGTACGGCTCGTCGCCGCGTTCGGCGAAACGGCTGTATTCCTCCCACACCACGGTCTTGTTCGGGTTCTGGGCATCGCGGCGCTCCGGGTTGAAGTTCTTGAACTCGATGGCGCGCGTGTACGGCACGTCCGCGTCGGAGAAGTTCATCACCGGGCAGCCGAAGTGGTCGCCCTCATCGTAGCGGACCTCCTTGAAGTCCACCGTGCGCCACTTGAGGTCGCCGAGCTCATAGTCGAAGTAACGGTCCACCGGGCCCGTGTACACGACGGGCACGCCAGCCGCCTGCAGCGCCTTCTTGTTGTACGGCTGGGACTCGTCGAAGAAGTCCACGCCGAGCTCCACGGTGATGCGCGGGTCGTCGATCATCTTCTCCATCCACGCGGTGTAGCCGTCGGCGGGCAGGCCCTCCCACGTGTCCTTGAAGTAGCGGTTGTCGTAGTTAAAGCGCACGGGCAGGCGCTTGATGATGTCGGCCGGCAGCTCGGAGGGGTCGGTCTGCCACTGCTTGCCGGTGTAGTTCTTGATGAACGCCTCGTACAGCGGGCGGCCGATGAGCTGAATGCCCTTGTCGTTCAGGTTGGCCGGATCGGTGCCGGCCAGCTCGCCCGCCTGCTCTGCGATGAGCTTCTGCGCCTCGGACGGCGTGTAATGCGCGTGGAAGAACTGGTTGATGGTGCCGAGGTTGATGGGCAGCGGGTAGACCTCGCCGTCATGCGTGGCGTACACGCGGTGCACGTAGTTCGTGAACGAGGTGAAACGGTTCACGTAGTCCCACACGCGCTTGTTGGAGGTGTGGAACAAGTGCGCGCCGTACTTGTGGATCTCCGCGCCGGTCTCCTCGTCCATATACGAGTAGGCGTTGCCGCCGATGTGGTCACGGATATCGATGATGTGCACGCGGGCGCCGGTGTGCTCCACCGCCTGCTGCGCCACCGTCAGGCCAAACAGGCCCGCGCCGACGATGACCAAATCCGGGTACTGCGCGCCCTCCGACGGGCCGTGCTGCGTATTCTCCGCCGCATTTGCCATGACTCAAAACCTTTCAACCGGCATGTGCGATTCCACACGCGTTTCATTGTCCACCAGTGTAGCGAGAAGCACCTATGTACACATGCGATTCCGAATTCAGCGGCTCCTATAGGCTTCGGGCTTCCGGCTTGCGCAGGCTGGGTTTCGGCTTTACTTGGTTCACGCGCGACGTGCGCCTACCCTGTGACATACTGTTCATGTCCGCATAAACAGGGCGGCCTGCCGGCTACGACCGCAGGGCGCAGACACGTGAAGAAGGATTCGCCATGACGCAGGTTTCGCCGCTTGTCTCGATCATCGTGCCGGTGTACAACGCCGAGAGATACCTGCGTTACTGCGTGGACTCGATTCTTCAGCAGTCGTATGAGCATCTGGAGATCATCCTCGTGGACGACGGCGCCACCGATTCCAGCCCGATGATTCTGGACGAATACCAGCGGCGAGACAATCGCGTGCGCGTTATCCACCAGACGAATGGTGGCATCGCGAAGGCGCAGAACGCCGGATTGGATGCGGCGCACGGCGATTACATCGCGTTCGCCGACAACGACGACATCCTCGACCGCCGCAACATCGAACTGCTGCTGCACGCGCTGATTTCGACCGGCGCGGACATGAGCAAGGCCCGCTGGAGGCAGTTCGGCGTCTCCCAAATCGAGGAAGTCGCGATGAAAGCCCGTGAAGGCGCCGCCGAACCTGAACATGTGAGCGTGTTCACGAATCCGCTGAACGCCTACCAGACCGTATTCTGCAAGAGCCTGCGCCTGATCGGCGACAAGCTTGGCCACAACACGGAGGCCCGCTATTTCAACGAGGCGAACTGGTGCCGCCTGTACAAGCGCGAACTATGGGACGGCGTGCGATTCCCGGAAGGCATGTACGCGCAGGACACAGCTATCGCAGGACACCTGTACGTGCGTATGAACAAAGTGGCGGATATTGACGTGAACCTGTACAACTGGCTTCAGCGCCCGGAATCCGTAACACACCAAAAGCGTGACTTCGCGTTCCACCACGACCACATCACTGCGGCATCAGATAATTTCCGTCTCTGTCTTGACCGAGGCGTCCTCCCCATGCGTAGCTACTACACGTTGATCGGCGAACTGGAAGCCGAGAGGGAATCTCCTAACTTCCATATTCCAGAAAACCAGCAGCAGTACGAAACCGACCGTCAGGAAATTAATACCCTACTAGCCAATCTCACCCGCGCACAGCGCATACGGTGCGCCGTCATCCAGCGCATTCGTCTGTTTGAGAAGTATATCTACGACCGCAGAATCAAAAATATGCGATAAACATTCTTTACTGTACAGTCCTCCTCGTCCAATAAAACAGAGCCCGTTGTCTAGATGGAAGTGCGATACCCTTTAAATTGGAGATTGTCCAGATAACCAGTGAAAGGGTGTCGCACCTTGGGTCAAGTGCATTCGCACCTTGGGTCAAGTGCATTCGCATCTGTCGGAAGAGGAGGTAGTGGGGTGCGCACAGATATCAAGTCGGGAAGAACGGTTCGTCAATCAGGTATCGAATTGCTTCGTATCATCGCCATGTATCTTATCGTCGCCCACCATATGGTCAATCACAACAGTTTCGATTTTCTCGGACAGGACAATTCGTTCAGAAAAGTAATTCTCTCCTTATTTGAGTATATTCCGGGAAAAATCGGCATTGCATTGTTCTTTATAGCTTCGGCATGGTTCCTTTCCTCAGGCAATCAAAGTTTGAAGAAATCCTGCAGGAAAATATGGAAACTGGAACGCGCTATCGTATTCTGGAGTCTTACCGCGTTGATCCTGCAATACCATCTTGACCCGGGGACCATACATCTTCAACAGATCATCAGCGCTTTATTCCCTACTGTCACACAATTATGGTGGTACACAACCTGCTACGTCCTGTTTCTCATTTTCTTACCGTTCCTTAATCTCAGTTTTAAAAAATAGGACAACATGATCACAAAATCCTGGCATTTGTCATGATCATGGTCTGGGGCGCATCATCGTTAATTCCCTACGAGGCGTTGAATATCGGCCTGAACATCATTGGATTCATCTACGTATATACGTTGATCACCTACTATCGCTGGTATATGCAACCGCTATCGACAAAAACCGCCCTGATTATCGCGACTGCCTGCACTCTGCTGTTGCTCGCATGGAACGTTTCGTTTGAGCTGTTATACACCGATAAGCACGCCGGAGAGTATCAGGCTCTGATGTACATCATGGACAGAGAGTGGTCGCTGCCGATACTCGGCTTGAGCTTGGGTATGTTCATCATATTTTCCCGCATGCAGTTCCGCTCCCGGATAATCAACACGATCGCTTCATGGACGTTAGGTGTATATCTAATCACAGACCACAGTTACATACGAGACTTACTGTGGACCCAGTGGTTCGCCTTCGACAAGTACTACCAATCACACTTCCCGGTTGTTATTATGCTGGCAATATCCATGCTGGTATTCACAGCAGGACTGGCCCTTGAG
Organism: Bifidobacterium longum subsp. longum JCM 1217; assembly: GCF_000196555.1. Lineage (NCBI taxonomy): Bacteria > Bacillati > Actinomycetota > Actinomycetes > Bifidobacteriales > Bifidobacteriaceae > Bifidobacterium > Bifidobacterium longum. The sequence continues at coordinate 2,146,833 of NC_015067.1, forward strand.
GCTGTTCGCAAGATGATGTTTCAACTTATACCGATGGGAGACGGAGTATTTAACTGGTTGTGGAATAGATGCAGACTATTCGTCGCCCATTCCACCGGACAGAACGATTCCTCTCTTGACTAGCACTGCATTCATCTGGAGAACGATACGGTCCAGCGATACGGCAAAGATGACAACAAAAATGGGAAGGAAGGAATACAGGTAGCGCGCCCTAGTCTCGAATAGCATCAGGAAGCATGTCAATCCGATAAAGGATAGGCGAAGAAACACCGCATAATCATCAGTATTTTTCCTTGGTAGCAGTAAAGCGGCGCACAACAACAGAATCATCCACAGCAGCTGCTGCAGTGACCCAAAAACGGAAGGCGTATTGTTTTCCATGTAGTACAGCTTTTTCAGCGAATTAGGCAGATTCCTCTCACTGGGCACCTCAGGGAATCCCTTACCCTCATGTCCGATGCCAAATGTTCCATCACCATATGTAGTGACGAGTTTTACGGCATAAAAATGGATTGCGGAATCAGCGTTCATTGCCTGCAAACGCCGTAATGCTACATCAAGATCTTTCGCTTGACGATCGGTTTTATCTGGAATGCCCGCAGAAATCTTCACATCGTTCAAATTGAACGCACCATATGACTGCGGGTTCGCCCCCATCATCAAATAATGATGATAGGAAAACGCCATTTCTGGATTTGGATTGACATGAAGGTGTTTCTTTAACAGAGGAGAAGCAACACCGTAGATAAGGGTAGCCGACACAAGAATCGAAAGGAATATGCAGAGAATGTCTTTCAGGACGCCTTCCCTTCTGGCATAACGGAGTATGCAATCAATGACTAACGCAACTACAAGAACCAATACCGTCGGCTTGAACAAGCTGCCGACGAAAGCGGAAAACACCATTACCACAAGCACAATATAGGTAATAGGTGCGGCAGAATTCCGATAAATAAGATATAGCGATATGACGGTGGCTACGAAGGGGAACAGGAACGTATCCGTATAAGGTGTTCCGATCCAAAACGAAAGAGAACCTAATATTGTTGCAATAATCCAAGATGCATAGACTATGCATGCCTTGCCGATAGCACTGCCTATCCCTAAAGCCAGGATAAGACATCCCAAGTTGACACCCAGTGCTCCCACAGACGCTGTAAACATCGCTGGATCCAGCTTAAGGACGAAGCTCACGCGCACAAGAAACTGCATCAGGACAGCCAGCCCATAATTGTTGGGGAACATATCAAAATACGGTTGAAATGCCCCTAAATCCCCTCCCCTTACGGCGGCTACAGCATAATTGAATATCGTGTCAGGATCCCAATTGGCAACATATGGCGTATATCTGATAACCGCATTTTGGAATACCAATACCGCGACACTCAACAGGGGAAGCACATAGCAGTAGCTATTGCCACCTTTACAGGAATACTTCAGCAATGCATATGTCAGCAATACAACAAAAAGCAACGCGACAACGAAAAACACGGGCATAGGCAAGGCATACTTCGGTCGCAATCCATAGGGATTTTCCAGCGATGAGTACCCGAACGACACCAGGAACAATATCATAACGGCAATAACGCTGTAGATAGCATATACTGTGTAGGTCAGATAGACGCCCAATCGAGCCAAACCCATATCTATGGTGTCACGCATCGTTTCCCTATCAATCCGAATTCTTCATTCATCCCATGCTGATCTGTGCATGCTGCAATGCAGTTCGCACCCCATGCATTGCAGCATACTCACCGCTCAGCTTTCGTGCTTCTGCTGTTCGCTGCTTTCCAGCGACTGCGCAGCAATCGCCTGTTCGTCCTCCAAATTGACGGCGATGGCGGCACGAACGCCTTTCCATTTCTCGATAACGAACAACGGATTGAGAGCAAGCCAATACAACTTGCGCTTCCATGTATATTGCCGGTCACGCAGGATGAACAACGAACCCAACGTGAAGGCACGCACGACCTGCTTGACAACGAACGCGATGGAAATCGGATCCATGGTTTTGCCTACGCGACGAACTCCCACGATCTCGTCGAACATACGCTTCCTGTAGTCACGTAGCTTAATCTCGTTGGTGTGCCACACATTTGCACGAGGGGCATAGGCCTTCACGTACCCATGCCGGATGAGGTCCTCGCCGAACTTCTGGTCCTCGGCATAGGGAATATCCTGATAGGGGACGTCGCACAACAGCACGGATTTGCGCGCGGCCGAGTTCACGTCCGAGTAGAACGTGACGAGGTCGAAGAGCTGTTGCGAGTCAATAAAGTCATCATCATAGAACAGTGTGGTACCGAAGTCCGGGCCGAACTGCTTGAACGTGCGGATGATCTCCTCCTTCAGCAGCGGTAGCGCGGTGGCACGCGGATCCTGCTTACCCATCACGCCCACGACCTGTGGGAAACGCTCCAGCGGCTGAATGATCTCGTACAGCCAACGATCATGGGCGGGAGTGGCATCCTGCGTGAGGTAGATGACATATTCGCCACGCGCCTTCTCCGCAGCCTGCTGACGCACCCTGCCGTGGGAAAATTCCGGTTTGGTGATGGTTTCGTACCGGAAATGCCGGAATTTCGGCGCCCAGGATCTGATGATCTCGGGCGTGCGATCCTTGGAGCTGGTGTCAATGACGAGAATCTCGTATTCGAAGTCCACCTTCTGCTTATGCAATGCAGTGAACAACTCATCCAGATTATCCTCGCCGTAATAGGTGGGAATGAAGACGGTGGCTTTGATGTCAGTCATGATTCTGTACGGTGGCCTCTCTAAGAATGATACGTTCGAACTTCTCATAGGAGGCATCCCAGGAAGAGCTTTCCGCTCTCTTGGAGATGCGTTGGCAGCGCGCTTCGATGTCCGAATCGTTGACGACCTTGTCAAGCCCGTGGGCAAGTTCGATCGGAGAATTGAGCGTGTACACGATGTCCGGGTTCTCTCCGATGACCATGCGGTTGTTGTCGCCGTCATTCATCACCGGAACGCAACCGGCGGCAAGCAGCTCAAGCGGCAACAGGGACGCATTGGTGAGAGAGAGCACGAGACACGCCTCGGACTCATGATAGATTTCGGCGAGCTGCGCGGGGTTGACGATGCCGCGGTTCTCGTACGGGAAGGGGATGTCGTAGTCAGACACGTCCCATCCGAAAAACACGATCTTGTAGTCAGGGTGCATCTGGTGGAATTTCGCCAAGGCGAGCACACCGATCTCGAAAGCCCGGCGTTCGGTAACGGGGCGGCCGTAGAAGCAAATCTGCTTCTTCTTGGTTACATCACCTTTCGGCTTGTAGATGTCGAGGTCGGCACCGAAGTCGAAGTAGTCGGCGGGCATATCGAATTCACCGACCTTCTTGGTGAGCCAACGGCCGGCGGTGATGCCGTAGAAACCGAACCTATACGTGTTTTCGGCGAGCACCGACTTGGACCCCATACCGTAGAAGAGCGGCTCGTAATCCTGCACAAAATACATCTTGTGTGCATTGGTCTTCATGTTGAAGACCGGATATGCAGTCTCCCATCCCGTGGCGAAAAGCACGTCAAGATCGATGTTGCTGATGTCCTTGACCGGCACGCAAGTCACATCGATATCGAAATGCTCCTTGAGCAGCTGGTGGGAGTATTCGGCCGGCTGTTTGGCGATACTCTCATATATAAAGAACGTAACGTTATGCCCGCGTTCCTGCAAGGATTTGGCGAAGCGTGCGATGGTATGTTGTCCTCCACTGCCGACGCTGATGGGAGACAGCACCCAACCAATATTGAGCTTGCTCTTCTCCACCTTCACCGGAGCGTGATATGGATGCGCCACGAAATCCGCCGCCACGACATCTTCGGCAGAAGTCATAACATCCAACGGACGCTTAGCAACCAGATTTCCTGAAGCCGCTTGCTGTTGCAGCCTACGGTTCAGGTAATCCAACGAGCGAAGTAGCGTGACTCGAATACCACTCTTCCTGAGATACTGTGCAAAAGCACCGATTTTTGACATCATTTCGCCTTCCCTAGCAGACGACGCATATAACGAACTGGAGCGAGGATAGCACCACCTATCTTCCACTGGAGAGAAGCATACACAGATTCCCTGAAAGCAATCGATTCCCGGACGGTCCGTTCCTTCTCTTCGAGAGAGTGAATAGTGTTCAGCAGCAAATCGATTTCCGCGCTGAAGTACCGGAATTCATCAGGATACTGAGCGTTATACTTCTGCCAGATATGATGACGCACTAGCAACAGCTTTAACAAATCAGCTTCCTGTTGATCGTTGCGCGAATCGGCATTCTCATGTTTCCGGTAGTAGTACAACGGCTCATCAAGCAGAACAGGCGACGCACCTGTCAGGCATAGTCCCAATGCAAAATCCCAATCTTCATATCCAACACCGTTAAGATACGAGTCATATTTCACACCGGATTGACGCAAATATGGTACGGAAATCATTGCATACGCACCGATGTAGTTTTCATGTTTCAACTTTTCGAGATTGTACTGAGGGTACAACGAGTCGAAATTCACTCGTCCGAAATACTTGACCTGACAGTAGACAATATTAGCTCGACTTTCGGTCGCAGCATTAACTGCCTTCCGTACATAGTCAGCATCAAGATAATCATCCGCATCAAGCTGAATGAGATAATCGCCTTCGGCTAGCCCAAGTACCTTGTTGCGCGTGGCGACAACACCCATATTCTTCTGGGTGACGAGTTCGACGGAATCTCCATATGTGTTCCTGATAAGGTCCACCGACCCGTCCGTGGAGCCATCATCTACAACGAGAACCTCGATGTTGCGGTAGGTCTGGTTCAGGACGCTGTCAATCGCCTCGCACACATACTGCGAGTAGTTGTGGTTGATTACCGCAACCGATACGAGCGGCTCAGCGGTCACTGGACCGGGTTCCTTTGGATACATGGCTTGAGGCTTCTCTGGCATCACAAACGGCTATCCTAACAGAACCAACACCTAGACTGGCACCGGTGAATGTCGTGAAAAGACAGTAGCATGTCCCCAAGTGCGGCAAACGGCGAATACTACGCTGCCGCAGGGCAACATGTAGTTTGAGCGATAGGATAGGTTCTCGTGTCAGAGCTCATTCGTCGGTTCCAAGCACGGTACCGTTATGGCCTCATCGTGCTGAAGGAACTCGTCAAGACCGATTTCAAGCTTCGCTATCAGGGATCGATTCTCGGCATGGCTTGGTCTGTGGTCAAGCCGTTGATGCTTTTCGGCGTCATGTACATGGTGTTCGTCCGGTTCCTTAAGTTCTCCGACGGCACGCCGACATTCACCATCTCGCTGCTGTGTGGCACCTGCCTGTGGAGTTTCTTCTCCGAAGCCACTTCTGTCGGCATGCAGTCCATTGTCGGCCGCGGCGATCTGCTGAGAAAGGTACACTTCCCCAATTACATCATCGTTGCTTCCACCACGATGGGGTCGCTGATTTCTCTGGGTATCAACCTGATTGTGGTCATCGTGTTTGGCTTCTTCTCCAACGCGCAATACACATGGCATGTCCTGCTCGTTCCGTTCAATGTCGCCCAGTTGTACCTGCTGGCACTAGCGTGCGCGCTGATTCTTTCCACGATGTACGTCTACTTCCATGATGTCGCGCACATCTGGGAGGTCGTGCTGCAGGCAATGTTCTACTCCATCCCGATTATCTATCCGCTCAGCATGGTTTCGAATCGTTACCCGGTTATCGCCAAGTTGATGCTGATGAATCCCGCCGCCCAGGCCATCATGGACATTCGCCATAACCTTGTGGCACCTGATTATGTTCCCACGGTTTGGACGATGATTGCCAATCCGTTCATCGCACTGTTGCCGTATCTGATGACGGTGGTTCTGCTCGTCATCGGTATTCACGTTTTCCGTAAGCACAGTCGTAAGTTCGCGGAGGTCATGTAATGGTCGATCACACCAACACTACTCACGGGGAAGTTGCCGACGCCTCGTTGAACGAAGACAAGCCGGTCGTACTGTCCGTCGAACATGTCTCCAAGTCGTTCCGTCTTCCAACCGAACAGGCCAGCGGTTTAAAGCAGGCATTCATCAACTGGACCAAGGGTATCAAAGGCTACACTGAACAATCTGTGCTCCGCGATATCAATTTCGAGGTTCATCAGGGTGATTTCTTCGGCATCGTCGGGCGCAACGGATCCGGTAAATCCACGCTTCTGAAAATCATTTCCGGCATCTATGTTCCTGAAACAGGCAAGGTATCGATCAACGGCAAGCTGGTTCCGTTCATCGAGCTTGGTGTCGGATTCAATCCAGAACTCACCGGTCGTGAGAACGTTTACCTCAATGGTGCGCTGTTGGGCTTCTCACGTGACGAGATCGATGCCATGTACGACGACATCGTCGAGTTCGCAGAGCTGGGCGATTTTATGGACCAGAAGCTGAAGAACTACTCCTCTGGCATGCAGGTGCGTCTCGCCTTTTCCGTCGCCATCAAAGCGCAGGGTGACATTCTCGTTCTCGATGAGGTGCTGGCAGTCGGCGACGAGGCGTTCCAAACGAAATGCAACGACTTCTTCACGGAGATTAAGAAGGATCCCACGAAGACGGTCATTCTCGTCACGCACGCCATGGATTCGGTGAAGAAGTACTGCAACAAGGCTATTCTTATCCGTGATGGTGAGGTCATCGTCAACGGCGACAAGAACGATGCCGCGAACACGTACACCGAAGAGAATCTGAAGAGTCTGCAGAAGAAAGCCGCCGAAACAGTCGAGGAAGGCGAGTATCCCACCGGTCTGAATGGAACGGTACCAATGCTGCGGTGTGTCCCTACATCGAAGATGGTGCTGACCAGCAAAGATACGTTTGAATTTGACGTTGAATTCGAATACACCAAGACTGACGAGTATTTCTTGGCTGTCTCCATGCTCGACACCCGTCGTGGTGGCATTCCCTATGATTCCGGCTCCATTAAGATGGGCGTAGGCGGGAATGGCAAACAATCCGTTCACTTCTCTCTACCGCTTAATATATTCAACAACGGTACTTATAAGATTACCGCGTCCTTGCGCAAGCAGGATCCCGCAGATCCACACCACACTTTGTTGGCAGGTTTCTCCAATGATGAGAATTCATGTCTGTTCTCCATCAATGAGGATGCCAAGGGCACGGATTATGCGTTGCTCAAATATGACGCTGTTGATTTGAGGAGAAGCTAATGTTCTCGAAGAACGAAGATATTCGCGATATCCAGAAAACCGCCCTGTCTATCTTTAAAGAGTTCCGGCGAATCTGCGAAGAGAATAATCTTCGTTTCTATACTTCGGGAGGCACCACTATTGGTGCCCTGCTGTACAAAGGATTCATCCCCTTTGATGATGACATCGACATCAATATGCCGAGGCCGGATTATGAGCGGTTCAAACAGCTCGCTCCGGCCGTCCTGCCTCGCCACTTAGCCGTATTCGATGGTTTAGAAAGCACTCATGCGGATTTCCATTTTTTAAAGCTGCACGATACACGAACCATGTTCACCGCAAATCTACTATTGCCGTACCCTGACTGTTATACAGGTGCGTTCATTGATATCGAACCTATTGACGGAGTTCCGAGTAATCAAGAGGAACGTGAGCAATGGTATTTTCAGATAGATAAGCTGTACTGTTATGACTTGCTCCGCAAGTTCGGCAAGAAATACCTGTATCCGGATACCATCGCATGGCTGTACCCGAATCGTCTGATTCGCGCCATTGCGTATGCTTGGATTCAACTTCATCCACTGCGTTATTACGCAGAAAAGTATGAACAACTGCAGCGGCATTATGCTGAACAATATCCTTTTGATGAGTCCGAATACATTTCTTATCCACGTTATGGCATGTATCGAACCAAGTCCATGTGGAATACAAAACGCGCCAGCTGGGATTCTTATATTGAGATTCCGTTCGAGGATACCACCATACGAGTTCCCAAAGGCTACGAAAATGTCCTGACTAACCAGTACGGCTTCATGCCCACATGGGAGACTCAGAAGCGCTACGAACAAGACACCGACTCCCACCACATCACCACAGCTCTGGTAGATTTGGTAAAACCATTGCACAGTTACAGGACTTCAAAATCACTTGATAGAGAATAAGTTGATTATCAACTCTGCATTTCTCATAATACTACTCGTTATATTAGCAGCAGTCACGGCGCTGACTGTCATTTGCTATGCTTTTTGTAACATCAGCACAAGCAAAGAAACAACGGATTTCACGTATGAAATACCGACAAAAAAACGGTAGTACAATACATCACGTAATCAAATCTCAGACAAACAATAGAGGAGCAAAAAGATTAATATCACTAGGAATTAAAAACTTAGGATATTTAGTCACCCTTATCACTGCTCTCATTACTGCATTGACTGTCATCAATGGCGCAAATCAAACTTTAATCGACGCAAAGGAAACTCGAATGCGGTCAGAATCTGACTCCGCGGTGAGCAAACTGGCCAACGAGAGCGCAGCAGAAAGAATGGCGGGAGTTAATTCGCTGGTCGCCCTGGCTGATGATTGGGGAAGTGATTCAGACCTTCAATCACATGAATATCATCAAAAAACATGTGCATATGCACTCCTTACATACCTAAAAACAAAACCGACGATGAAGAATGCCTCATCAATGACGGATGACGAGGCCATAATACGCGATAGCATCCAAAAGGGTTTCTCCGACCATCTTCAAGTCGATAAAGCTGCCACTTCATGGGATGAAATTCCTCTCAGCTTTTCCGGATCATACTTTTACAATTTCAACTTATCTGACGTTTCGTTTAAAGAAACGGCATTATTTGACAATTGCACTTTTTATGGAAATGAAACAAGTTTTAATCATACCAAGTTTCTACAGGATGGCATTTTCACTGGGAGCACATTTTACAATAATGTTGATTTCACGGGTAGCTTATGAAGATTCCGCTCTGTTTTCGATAAGGCCAAATTCATTGATTCACATGATTATTCTAAATTCTCCGAGTTCTCTCAGGCATCATTTGAAGATGCACGTATGAAACAAGGGCTTCTTTTCAACAATGTAACCATCGAGAATAGAATGGATTTTGGCATGCTCTTCAACGACCAGCACTATTCTTCTGCCCATATTGATGGAGAAATACTAGCTAATGATATTACCATCAATAATACAACGGTTGACTTAGACGGAGCAGTAGCTCAGGATTATCAGGGGAGCATTTTATCAGCACAAAATGGTTCATTGACCATAGGAGGAACCACCTATTCAACTGCAGGAGCGACCTTCAAGGGAAGTCTAAAGTAGGATGTCACCCATTGTGTTTCAAATTGAGGCTCTTCGGGTGTTTGTGCGGATGTGAATCACCTGTCTGGCTTACTGCCTATTAGCGTCCGGGGAGGCGGAGGTTGAGTCCGCCGCATTTGAGCATGACGAAACCGATGAGGTTGTCGAGGTTCCTGTATCCGTAGCCGATTGGAAAATAATCCGGCTTGGTAATGGGGTCTCCTGAAAATGGTACCGGGTGTAGCGTCTGGCTGGTACTGGTGTGCTGTTTCCCGTAGCGTCTTTCAGTGAAGCGGTCCGATGGCGGGCCGCCTTATCGAAAGGAGGCCGATGATGGCCGTGAATTGGAAACAGATCATGATCATGCGTCTCAAGGGGGTGAGCCAGGACCGGGTGGCAGGCGCGGCACGGTGCAGCAAGCGCGACGTGGCGCGTGCGTCCAGGGTCATCCGCGAGCATGGCGTGACCATGGAGACGCTCATGGGCATGGGCGACGCGCAGGTGCGTGAGCGTTGGTTCCCCGCCAAGCCGCGCGAGGCGGACGGTTCTTACGCGCAACCAGACATGGACTCGTACGTGGAGCGCAAGGGCACGTACCGCAAGCTGCCGGTCAAGTTCCTGTGGTACGACTACCGGCGCAAGGCCGAGACGACCGGTCTGAGGACGTATTCGTACCAGGCGTTCTGCCGCATGTTCGCCCTGCGCTGCGAGCAATTGGACGCCACCGCCCGTCTGGAGCACCAACCCGGGGAGAAGGTGGATTGGCAACGGTGTGTTGGACTGTTTCTAGAGGGTTTTTCCTTGTTGTGTGAACTCCACGGGGCTCAGGTACCCGAGGGTCGAGTGGAGCCGTTGGTGGTTGTACCACCACACGTACCGGTTGACGTCCGAGCGCAGTTGCTCCACGTTCGTGTAGACGTTCCTGTGGATGAGCTCCTTCCTGACGAGCCGGTTGGTGGATTCGACCACCGCGCTGTCGTACGGGTTGCCCGGCCTGGAAAGGGAACGCGTGACGCCGAACACGTCGAGCACGCGTTCGACGCGTTCCCCGGCGAACCCGCCGCCGCGATCCGTGTGGAACACCTCGATCTCATCCAGCGGGAAGCGCAGCGCGGCGAACGCGGCCAACACGAGATCGGCGTCGTGCCCGACGCCGACCGAATGGCCGGCGATCTGCCGGCTGGCCAGGTCGCCGGGCAGGCAGACGTACGCCCACGAACTGCCGACCCTCACGTAGGCCGGGTCGGAGGCCAGATGGGTGCGCTGTATGTGTTCAATAGGGAGTTGAGGTTTTAGTCACGTAGTTTTTTCGGGTTTAGGCAGAAAGGCATGCCGACCACCCGTGGGCCTTAGCCTGATGGTGCTTCGAATCCATTCGGGAAAGGGCCGGAAAGGCAAATGATCAGCATGCCCAAAATACAGTCTATCCGTCAGAGGCGCAGGAATGGGGAGTCCGTCGCCTCGATCGCGCGCGGCGAGAAGGTCAGCGAGCCGACCGTGCGCAAGTATCTCAAGGCCGACGACCTGTCGGCCAGGCCTCCGGTAAGGAGACGCCGTGGCTCGGTGCTCGACGAGTGGATTCCCGTGATCGAGGGCATGCTCGCCGAGGACCGGGAGACCTGGCACAAGCAACGTCACACGGCGACGCGCATCCACGAGCGGTTGCGTGACGAGTACGGGGTGGAGGCGTCGTTGTCGACGGTGACCCGGACGGTGGCCCGGTTGAAGCGTGAGTTCATGGCGGAGCGCGAGATGGGTTTCCTGGACCTGTCGTGGCATCCGGGCGAATGCCAGGCGGACTTCGGCCAGGTCGACGTGCGCTACCGGGGCGTCGTGACGCGGATGCGGCATTTCGTGTTGGATTTCCCGTACTCGAACATCTCGCCGTGCCAGCTGATGCCCGGGGAGAACGCGGAATGCACGTGTCAGGCTTTGCTTAACCTGTTCGAATGGCTGGGCGGGGTGCCCCGGCGCATCGTGTACGACAATGCCGCCGGCGTGGGCCGCCGACGGTTCGACGAGATCCGCCTGACCCGCCTGTTCCAGGCGTTCCAGGCCCATTACGGGTTCGAATACTCGTTCTGCAACCCGTACTCGGGCCACGAGAAGGGCGCGGTCGAGGCCAGGGTCGGGGCCGTGCGCCGAAGGCTGTTCGTGCCGGTGCCCAGCGTGTGGAGCCTCGACAACTTCAACCTGCGCCTTCCCGACCGCTGTCTCGAGCTGGGGGACAAGGACCATTACAGGAAGGGCGAGAGCCAGGCCGGCCTGTTCGAGGATGATCGCAAGGCGCTGCTGCCCCTGCCCGCCAAGCCGTTCGACGTGGTCACGTGGACGAGGATGAAGGCCGACAAATACGGAAACGTCACCGTCCAGGGCCGCCACCGGTACGCGGCCGGACCCGAACACGCCGGCCATGAGATGATCGTCGGCCTGAGGGCCCTGGAGGTGGAGATCCTCGATGCCGAAGGCAAACGCGTGATCACGCATCCGAGGTCCTACGGGGACAAGCCGACCGACAGCGGCGACCCGTCGAGCCAGCTCGGGCTGTTGTGCGACCGGCCGGCGGCCTGGCGCAACAGCCGGGTGCGCGACGCGATGCCCGACCCGCTTCGCGAATGGATCGACGCGCAGGACGAGGCCACGCGGCGCGACAGCCTGCGTGCCCTGCTGCACGCCGACGGCGAGAGCGGCTGGCGGGCGGCCGTGGCCGGCATGCTCGAGATCCTCGAATCCACCGGAGGCACGGACCGGGCCGGGGTATGTCTGGCCGCGGCACGCCACGCCTCGGGCCTGGGACCCGTGGCCTACGACGACCCCGTGGACCTGAGCGAATACGACATCGCCTACACCAAGGAGGACGAGTGAACCAGAAGAACGGACGGACCGACCCCGGCCCGCTGCGCGAGCGGGCGAGGAGCCTGTTCATCTCGCAGGCCACCATCGACGAAACGCTCGAATGGGCCACGCCCCGCCAACTGGACGCCATCGACCGCATGCTCGCCACGGAACTGGCCAACAGGGAGGCCTCCAAACGGGCAAGGCTCATGCGCCAGGCCCGGTTCCCGGTGCCCAAAAGCCTCGACGGCTACGACTTCGCGAACGTGCGCCTGCCCGACGGATACACCAAGGAGCAGCTGACCGGCCTCGATTTCGTGGCCAAGGCGCAGGACCTCGTGTTCTACGGCAAGACGGGACGCGGCAAGACCCACCTGGCCACCGCCCTGGGCATGCTCGCCATCGAGCAAGGCAGGAGCGTGAGGTTCCGGCAGACCGCGGAGCTCGTGCTCCAGCTCGGCAAGGCCAAACGCGACGGCGCCCTCGACAACCTGCTCAAAGACCTCGCCCGTGCCGACCTGATCATCCTCGACGAGTTCGGCTACGTGCCCTTCGACATCGACGGGGCCCGCCTCCTCTACCAGATCATCGCCGGCAGCTACGAGCGGCGCAGCATCATCTTCACCACGAACATCGAGTTCAGCAAATGGGGGACGATCTTCGCCGACGACAAACTCGCCGCCGCGATCATCGACCGCATCGTCCACCACGGACGCCTCATCGAATTCACCGGCCCCAGCCGACGCGTCAGCCAGGCCCTCATGTTCGGCAAGACGGACAACCAGTAAAACAAACCACCGGCCGGCACTCCTCATGCCGAAAACCGAAAAAAATTAGTGACGAAACACGAAACACCGACTTGACTAAATACAGGGTGCGCGGCGCATAGCCATTGAACTCGCGGGCGAGGATGTTGGGAGCCGGGTCGTCGTCCGGCCTGGCCGGGCGTGGCCTATAGGCGGCCTTGGAATAGGAGCCGGCCATGCCGTTCCCCTTCATGATCCGGTTGATGCGGCGGCGGGACAGCGTCACGCCCTCGTGCCCCAGGGCGTGCCTGATCTTCCTGGCCCCGTACACCTTGCCGCTGTCCCTCCACACGCGCTCCACATCCTTCTCGTAAGGGTCGGCGCGCTCGGCCTCGGGGTGTTCGAGCATCCAGTGGCAGGTCGACTTGGCAACGCCCAGGATCCCGCACTGCGCCGATACCGGGCAGCGGCCGGCGTCGGACCGTATCACGCCTGCTTTCGTGCGAATACCGGCGCCGCTTGTTCTGAAACATCGACCTCCATCTCCAGCTGCCTGTCGCGTTTCCGCAATTCGATCAGCTCGTTCTCCTCGGGAGTGCGGTTGTCGACCGCTTTCGTGGAGCCGCTGTTACGTATCCCCTGCACCCAACGCCGCAGCGTGGAACGCGGGATGCCGTACTCCGCCCTGATCTGCGACGACGGCTTGCCGTTCCCGTTACGACTGCACGATCTGCCTCTTGAACTCCTCCTCGTAATGACGGGGACGATTCGGATCGGCCATGATGATCAACTCCTTCGTTGTCATGTCCCGCATGAACCAGTCCAATACATTGTAGCCAATCCAGTGCCGCGCCGGCCGGTGGCGAGTGGGAGGCCGACGGCGTCATCGGCGTGGGATGTAGCCCGCACACCGAGGTCGAAAGGCGCACGCGTTTCCTTATGGCGCGCATCGTGCCCGACAAGACCGCCCGCGAAAGCATCGGAGCGCGGTTCCTCATGTTCTCCGCGCTGCCGGCTGGGGCCGGGACCGGCGTCACGCACGACGACGGCACCGAGTCCGCCCGCCACGCGGAACTGCGCGAACGGCTCGGCATGGCCACCTACTTCGCCGACCCGTACTCGTCGTACCGGCGCGGCGGCAACGAGAACCGCAACGGCGCGATCCACCGCCACCTGCCCAAACGCACGCGCATCGACCCGTCCATGACCGACGAGATACAGGCCATCGTGGACAGATCAACAACCGTCCCATGCGCGTGCTCGGCTACCGCACCCCGGCCGAGGCATTCGCCGACGAACTGCTACCATTAACCAAACAACAAGGATGTTGCACTTCTAAATAGACAACGGGGGGGCGAAACCCCGCAAGCCGACGAGGACTAGGATTTCGCGCTCACCACCGGTGAGGCACCACTCCGGGCTTCGCGCTCATTTTCAAATGAGGCACCTCGGGCATTCTTCTGTTTCAAGATAATCTTGTCGTCGGACACATCCTTAAGGTGCTTGCCGTACGGGCTCTTGCCGTACTTCTCGGCGGCCTCAAGCAGCTGCTCGCGGGTAATCCAGCCGTTCTCATAGGCGATTTCCTCGGCCACGGCGATGGGCAGGCCCTGCGCGCGCTGCACGGTGCGCACGAACTCGCCCGCCTCGTACAGGGAGTCCATCGTGCCCGTGTCCAGCCACGCGTAGCCGCGGCCCAACGTGCGCACGTTCAACGCGCCCGCCTCCAGGTACATCTTGTTCAGGTCGGTGATCTCCAACTCGCCTCGCGCGGACGGTTTCACCTGCTTGGCGAACTCCACCACGCGCTCGTCATAAAAGTACAGGCCCGTCACCGCGTAGTTCGACTTCGGACGCTTGGGTTTCTCCTCGATGGACACGGCCTTCTTGTCCGCGTCGAACTCGACCACGCCGTAACGCTCCGGATCGTCCACGTAGTAGCCGAACACGGACGCGCCCTCACCGTTCTCCGCCTTCGCCTTCGCCTTGCGCAACGTGGCGCCCAGACCGTTGCCGTAGAAGATGTTGTCGCCCAGCACGAGCGCACACGGCTCACCCGCGATGAACTCCTCGCCCAACAGGAACGCCTGCGCCAGACCATCCGGGGACGGCTGCACCACATAGGAGAATTTCACGCCATACTGGCTGCCGTCGCCAAGCAGTCGCTCGAAGTTCGGCAGGTCCTTCGGCGTGGAGATGATAAGGATGTCACGGATGCCGGCCATCATGAGCACGCTCAGCGGATAGTAGATCATCGGCTTGTCGTACACCGGAAGCAGCTGCTTCGATGTCACCGTCGTCAACGGATACAGCCTCGTACCCGAGCCACCGGCGAGAATGATACCTTTCATAAGGACCTGCTTTCTTCACAGTCGTAATCAGCTCACACCAGCTTAGCCAAGACAGTGGCGAAACAGAAAACCGCGCAGGTCATTCTGCGCGGTTTTCACACTGACATCAGGCCGTCGGAATGGGCTGACAGACCTTTCCGGTTTGTCCTATCTGTCCTACTTGCCGAGTTCCTTGTTCACGTATGCTTCGAGGGTTTCCTCCCAGTCGGCGGGCGTGTAGCCGGCGGCCTTGATCTTGGACAGGTCGAGCGCGGAATGCTCGGGACGCGGGCTGACCGGCGCCTTCGCGTTCGCGAAGTACTCGGCCGTGCTGATCGGCTTGACCTTCTCCCCGTTGCCGTTCGTCAGTTCGAACACGCGGGACGCGATCTGCGCCCAGTTCCTCACCGCGCCGGAACCGGTCAAGTTGTACGTACCGTACGGGGCATGCGAGTCCAGCAGGTGGAAGATCGCCTCGGCCATGTCCTTCGTGAACGTGAGGCGCCCGTACTGGTCGTCCACCACCGTCACCTGCTCCAGCTGGTCGTCCGGGTTCGCGACACGGTCCGACAGCATCATCATCGTCTTCACGAAGTTGCGGCCCTCGCCGATCACCCAGCTGGAACGCAGGATGTAGTGCTCCGGCGCGTTCGCCACCGCGATGTCGCCCGCAGCCTTCGTCTGCCCGTACACGCCCAACGGCGCGAACGCCTCATCCTCCGAATGCAGGTCCGCGGTGCCGTCGAACACGTAGTCGGAGCTCACATGCACCAGCGTGATGTGATGGTCCTTCGCGACCCTCGCGAGCAGGGCCGGGCCCTGCGCGTTCGCCTTCCACGCCACCGGACGGCCCTCCGCGGTCTCCGCCCTGTCCACGGCCGTGTACGCGCCCGCGTTGATGATCGTGCCGTACAGGCTCCAATCGTACTTGTCGTACGCGGTCGGATCGGAGAAGTCGAACTCGTCGATGTCCGTGTACTCGAAACCACGCAGACCATGCGCCTCCGCGTACGCGCGGACCGCACGGCCCAACTGGCCGTTGCAGCCCGTCACCAGCGTGCGCTTCGGCTCCATCGGCTTCGCATCCCTGAGCATCGGATGATGCAGGTCCGCCTCGGAGCGTTCGGACTCCTCCAACGGGATCGGCCACTCGATGCCCAGCTCCGGGTCCGCGAGGTTCACGAACGTGTACGTCTTCTTCTGTTCCAGCGACCAATGCGCGTTCACCAGATACGTGTACACGGTCCCGTCCTGCAAGGCCTGGAAGCTGTTGCCCACGCCGCGAGGCACGTAGATCGCCTTGGACGGGTCCAAACGGGTCGTGTACACCTGGCCGAAGCTCTCGCCCGGGCGCAGGTCCACCCACGCGCCGAAGATCTCACCCGCCGCGATCGAGATGTACTTGTCCCACGGCTCCGCATGGATGCCGCGCGTCACGCCCTTCGTCGCGTTGAAGCTGATGTTGTTCTGCACCGGACCGAAATCCGGCAGGCCCAACGCGGTCATCTTCGCCCGCTGCCAGTTCTCCTTGAACCAGCCACGATTGTCACCATGTACCGGCAGGTCGAACACCAACAGGCCCGGGATGTTCGTCTCCTCGACCTTCAAGTCCTTCTCGAATTCGAACGACATACGTTCCCTACTTTCTATCTTCAGAATCGTTTTGCCACGTTGCTATGCAGCGTGCAGGATTAAGCGTTTTCAAGGCCTCCCCTTTATCGGGGAAAGCCCAATTCGGGCATTCGGGGCCCAAGGCATCGAGGATGAAGAACATGTCGTATCTCAGTTTCGCGAACTCGACCCGCAGAAGGTTCTCATCATGACCGATACGGTTGCGGATGGTACGAACCGATTTGAGGCGGTCCACCAGTTCCTTGCGCAGCCTGTCCTCAAACGGGTCGCCGTCGTTGCCGGGAAGCCTTCCCTTCGGCATACGACGCAGTTCCGACGCCCATGCATCCGCGATGTTGGGGAACGCGCCCATGAGGACATGGGCGAGTTCAGGGTCCTTGCCGGAACGGGACAACATGCCATCCCACGTGCCCAACGTCAATTGGGAGAACACGTCGTCGCGGGTGATCGCATCCCCGTGCCTTGGATGCGTCTGGTCGGAACGCCAATGCCGTTGCTTGCGCAATGCCGTGTTCCGGGCCTCCGCGATATAGTCGCGCTCGGGGCTGTTGATCAAAGCCCGTATCCTCCCGATCGGATCGCTTTTGCCGGCTTCAAGCCAGTCCGGGATGCCCGTTATCTGCTGCCCGGACACCCATTCGCAAAGCCGGTAATCGATTGCATTTCTGACGAATATCTCGATATAGCCGATATAACCGATTGTGATGGCGGATGCCTCCACGTTCCAGCGGTACAGCCTCACCGCCAGATCAACCAGCCGTTCCCGATCGACCGTATCCACATGCCGTCTTGCATAATCGAGATACACCTGGAACCGCGCGTCAGCAAGAAAACGACTCGCCATCACGGCATTGTCCGCTTGCTTTTTCACATTCATATGTGTATCTTTCATAGTGCTATAGGGGCCACACCTTCGAGGTGTGGCCATTTTCATATTCCGCTCACTGACCCTGCTGCTTGTATTTGGCTTCGGTGGCGGCCTTGGCCGGCTCCCACCAGGCGCGGTTGTCCGTGTACCACTTGATGGTCTGCTCCAGGCCCTTCTGGAAGTCCGTGTGCGTCGGCTTCCAGCCGAGCTCGGTCTGCAGCTTGGTGGAATCGATCGCGTAGCGGCGGTCGTGGCCGGGACGGTCCTTCACCCAGTCGAAGTCGTCCGGGCT
The DNA here is from genome assembly GCF_000196555.1 of Bifidobacterium longum subsp. longum JCM 1217. Classification (NCBI taxonomy): domain Bacteria; kingdom Bacillati; phylum Actinomycetota; class Actinomycetes; order Bifidobacteriales; family Bifidobacteriaceae; genus Bifidobacterium; species Bifidobacterium longum. The sequence goes on from NC_015067.1 coordinate 2,164,803, forward strand.
CTTGCCCATCACGGTCAGGATGTCGCGCAGCACCGTGATGTTGTTGCGTTCGCCGTTCGCGCCGATCAGATACGTCTCGCCCAAGCGTCCCTTGGTCAGGATGGTCCACACGCCCGTGGAGTGGTCGTCCGTGTGGATCCAGTCACGCACGTTCAGGCCGTTGCCGTACAGCTTCGGGCGCAGGCCCTCGAGGATGTTCGTGATCTGACGGGGGATGAACTTCTCCACATGCTGGAAGGGGCCGTAGTTGTTCGAGCAGTTGGAGATGGTGGCGCGGATGCCGAACGTGCGGTGCCAGGCGCGCACCAGCAGGTCGGAGCTCGCCTTAGTGGAGCTGTACGGGCTGGACGGATGGTACGGGGTCTGCTCCGTGAACTTGGCCGGATCATCCAGGGCCAGATCGCCGTACACCTCGTCCGTGCTCACGTGGTGGTAGCGCACGTCGTACTTGCGGGCCGCCTCCAGCAGGCGGAACGTGCCCTCCACGTTGGTCTTCAGGAACGGCTCCGGGTTCGCGATCGAGTTGTCGTTGTGGGATTCCGCCGCGTAGTGCACGATCGCGTCATGGCCCGGCACGATTTTGTCGAGCAGCTCGTCGTCGCAGATGTTGCCGTGCACGAACTCCACGCGGTCGCCCAGGATCGGACGGATGTTCTCCAAGTTGCCCGCATACGTCAACGCATCCAACACCGTCACATGAACATCGGGATGATTGTTGTACACGTAATGCACGAAATTCGACCCGATGAAACCACAGCCACCGGTCACAATGATGTTATGAGGAGTAAACACTTCATCAGCCATACGGGCAATCATACCGTCGCGGCCGTACGGCCACTGAGACCCCGGGTTCTAGATAGAAGTGCAACGCCTGTCTACGGTTGGAAGTGTTCAGGTTCATAACCGAAGAGAAAGCGTTGCACTCATCATGAAAGCTTATTCCCACCTGTCGGCACAGGAATATGTCCGGATCGACGAGTTGAGGAACCGTGACGGGCTCGGGGTCCGTCAAATCGCCCTGAGGATCGGCCACGACAAGTCCGCCGTCAGCCACGAATGCCTCTACCAGTGGATCCACGTGAAACCGCAGAAGGCATTGGACCTCAGGCGGTACCTGCCGCGGGGCAAACGACATCGCACGCGGGCGAAGGGACGCCGGTCGAAGGGGCCGCGCATCGGGATGCGCGTGCCGATCACCGAACGTCCCAAACGCGTGGGCTCGCGCCGCGAGTTCGGCCATTATGAGTCCGACACGGTCGTCGGCGCGTCCCCGTCGAGACGGTGCGTCGACACGCAGGTCGAACGCAAGAGCCGCCGCCTGTTCGCCAGGTTCATCGACGACAAGAGCGCGCTGGCCACCGCGCGCCGAATACGACATCCACAAGGACATCCCCGCGCCGGCGAGGATCGACCGGACCTGGGACAACGGCACCGAATCCTCCTGCCACCTGCTCGTGGACGAGGCGCTGGGCATGCTCACCTATCTCGCGGACCCGTACTCCTCCCACCAGCGCGGGTCGAACGAGAACCGCAACGGGCGCATCCCCGCTACCTGCCCAAGAGGACCGGCTTCGACGACCTCACGGACGCGGACCTGCAGGCCATCGTCCAGGAGATCAACGACACCCCCATGAAGGTCCTGGCTGAGAAACGCCCAACGAGGTTTGGTACCGCGAACTCGGCAAGGTAATGTCGAGGGCAAGCCACCCAAGGACGAGCGTTGCACTTACAAATTGAATCTGGGGACACTTGCGCCGCAGGAATCCATGTTTACCGCTTCGCTCCAGTGACTGAGTCAAAGTAGTACAACCTTCCATTGATGTATTGAGTACCATACAGCATCTTCCCATCGGCACCGTAGTACACCGTCTTACCGCCATTCGAGTTCAGACGCTGCCAGCCGGACTTCCGCGCACCAGTCACCGGATCCAAGTAGTACCAAGCGCCATCAATATGCTGCTCGCCATACAGCATAACGCCCAATCCCTGCTGGTAATACACCCACTTGCCGCCGCTCGATGACAAATACTTCCAGCCGTATACCACTTGCCCATTCGACGAAGACGAATCGTCATCAAAGAAATACCAATGTCCTCTCACCTGCGACTCACCATGCACCATTGCTCCGTTCGCACCATAGTAAACCCATTTGCCGCCGCTAGGCTCGTTCGTGATCTTTGTGCGTCGCCAACCCGATAAACGCGCCCCCGTCATCGAATCCAAGAAATACTGCTTCCCGTCGATAGTTTTCTCGCCGTACTGCATCTTCCCATCGGCACCGTAGTACACCGTCTTACCGCCATTCGAGTTCAGACGCTGCCAGCCCTGCTTGCGAGCGCCGGTCACCGGATTCAGGTAATACCAAGCACCATTAATCTTCTGCTCGCCATACAGCATGTACGGCGCATAATACACGTTCCTGTCATCCGGCAAAACGACCCAGCCGGTCATCCTCGCTCCGCTATCGGGATTCAGGTAATACCATTTACCAGCAATGTTTTGTTCGCCGTACAGCATTGCACCGTCCGAACCATAGTAGACCCACTTATTCGCACCGACTTTGAGATATACCCAACCCGTTGCGCGCGCGCCTGTACCCGGATTCAGGTAATACCATTTACCGCCAATTTGCTGCTCTCCGTACAGCATATGCCCATCGGAAAGATCGTAATACACCCACTTGCCGCCGCTCGACGAAAGCCGCTGCCAACCGGTAGCCTTTTTGCCGGTTGCAGTATCGACGTAGTACCACTTTCCGTCCTTTTCCACCTCAACATATTGCGTTACAGGGGTCTTATTACCGAACGCGTTCATATCCACGCGGCCGGAAATGCCGCTGATGGAGCCGCCGCTCGTGTACTGCCAGCCGCGGTCGTTGGTGGGGAACGCGGTGTACTGCATGGTGGAGCCATACTGCGCCACCCAGCGGGTCTTGCCGTGGATGTTGCCGCTGTTGAGCGCACTGTTCAGGTAGCTTGTGTACGAGTAGACGCTCAGATTGTTGTAACCGGCCGCCTGCAGTTTGCCGTACCAGGAGTTGACGATGCCGTCGTACACGCTCGGACTCGTCGGGCTCCTATGCCCCGTGTACGTCCAGTTCTCTAGATCGTAGAACACCGGGTAGCTCAGGTCGCCCGGGTTCACGCCCGCCTGGCGCAGCAGGTTCACCACGTCCGCGCCCTCGGACGCACCGTCGGCCGCACTTTCCGCATACGAGAAGACGTACACGCCGAACGGGATGCCGAGACGCTTGCATTCGCTGATGTTGCGCTTCGCCTGCGCGTCGAAACCATTGCCCCAGCCGTAGCTCAGACGGATGATCGCGCCCTCGACGCCCGCGTTCTTCACCGCCTGCCAGTCAATCGTGTTCTGCCACACGGACACGTCGATCACGCCCTTCGCCTGCTGGGCGAACAGGTTGTTGCGCGCGTCGAAGAACGCCTGCGTACCGTTGTACGTGCCCCAGTGCGCACCGTACTCATTGTTCTGCAACGCGGCGAGCTTCACCGACGCGTTGGTCGCGCGCGTCTTCGAGGAGACCGCGTTCACGTCACCGCCGTTCGCAGCGACCTTCTCCTTCACATCCGCGGCACTCACCGGAATGAACGACTCACCATCCGTCTTCGCCAACGGATCGGGCTGCTTGCTCTCCGTGCCCACGATCTTCGGATCGGTGACCGTCTCGCCCGTCTTGATGTCCTTCAACTCGCCTTCCGGCGTAGCCGCATATTGCTCGGACACCACCGTCGCGTCATCGGAGATCTCGGCGGACACCTTGTCCGGCAGCTCGGCATCCGGATTGTCCGGCATCGCGTCGGCAGCCGTCTCATCGGCGACCATCACACCGTTCGCGACCGGACGCGTCGCGGAAGTCGCGGACCGCGCCTGCGAGCGCGCGTCGGATGAGGTTCCGTCCGAGGCGGCCGCGGAGGCCGTCACGGAGGCCGCGGACCGGACGCCGGACGCGTCCGCGTCGGCGTTCACATCCGCGAGCGCGCTGGCCGGAGTGACGCACACCGCGCCCAACATCGCCATCGCCGCGACGGACGCCATCGCCGCAGTCACACCGCGCACCGCGCCGGATGCCGTTGCACGCGCACGCAACGCACGCAGCATGCCCGTCGCACCCTTCGCATCCGCGCCGTCGAACCGCTTCTTTTCCACCATGCGTAACTCCTTGACGCACCCATCCCGCGCACCCGCACACCGCCACGCGTTCCGATGGTCGACCGGACTCTCACACGCGGGAACAGGCAGGCGCAAACAGGCGCAATCACAACGTTTTCAACCGTGCTCCAGTCTAATGAGCAAGGCGGATAAGACAGACGGAGCGAAGCGGGCAAAATCGGCGGAGCTCCGCCATACATTCCGGCGACGGCATCATCCTATCTTTTGAGAAGATACTTCCTGTTTCTACTGCGCGGCGGCGCAGTGGCGAGAACGAGTCCACGTTTAACGAGCCGGCTCAACGCCTTACGCGTCGTAGGAAGGCCCCTCCCCGAGCGACGGCCGATTTCGTGGACATCAAGTGGCTTATCCGCCGACAATACGGACAGTATCGCGGATTCCGATGCCGTAAGACCCTTACGGCCCCCACTCGGCTCCTCACCATCGACCTTCTCCGCTAGTGCGTACCGATCAGGGCCGATTTCATCGGCCAGCCTCGCTTGGACCAATCTATGCAAAATCACCCTGATGTCGTCGGAATCCAGATACAGCGCGACATGCAACTGCGGAACCGTCATATCGCCATGCCTCTTCAACAAGAGCAACGCCATACGTTCATGACGAGTCAAGGGGACGCCCACATGATCAAGCCAGTCACGGTTCTCCTGCTGCTCCACGCCGTAGCGTCCAAGAACGACCGTGAACCGATCGGGAGTTGCGCGGAACACAGGTTCCCCCAGTGCACGGGATTTCATCTCGCGAATCACCAGAGGGATGCCGGAGCCACCGCCTTCCACGGTCACATCATTCGCATCGTCATACGGTATCTGATGAAGCAGCTGCATCAACGTCGCATTGCGGCAGCATGACACGCCGCTGCCGATCGTGGCCAGCGTGACCCCACCCCATAATCCGCCAGGATTCGACACCTCCACCCGATCGGGGTAGATGTCCACGGTCACGGATTCTCCGAGGAATTGCGCATCATATTCCCTGTGAACCACGGCATTGGCGACGACCTCGCGCAGCACCTCCTTTGGAATCTCGCTATCGGTACGGGCTCCGACCCCCACGACGAACGTGGGAGCCCGCAGGTTTTTGGCGATGGCCTCCACCGCCTGTTCGATTGCCTCCGGCATATTGCCGTCGCATTGCACACGATCCACGAAACGCGGACCCTCAACCGCCGATTTCTCGACACCCGGATGTGCGACGACGTCAATGATCAGCTTGGGATAGTACTGCTGCGGGTACTGTCCGGCGGCCAACAGTCCCGCAAGACGCACCTCTCCAACCTTGTTCACCATATTCAATCTGGTCATGCGCTCAAGACGAGTATCAGTCCCGCGCAACGCCTTGGAATTACGATGCTCGGCAAGCACCCTGTCCACCGCCTCGGCATTCAGATCGGAGACGTCGGCTTCAGGGACAACCATACGATCCGCGGAACTGGGCGTCAGGGCATGGGTCATTTCGAACACTTCGGTTGGCGACAATCTCAAATCCTTGTCGTCCATACGGCGGTACCCACCGGTTTGCGGCCCTCTCGCCGTAAGATAGCAGGGTTTGTGCTGAATGCCGTTTTCATGGATGTCGATGACCAGGAACGACAAGCCGTTCTGCTCGCATCGGGAAACGTCATACTCCGGAGGATTCGTCAACCGTGCTCCTTGCGGATTGCCATCTCCCATACCATCCATGAACTGCGATGCAATATGGTTGGCGTCGAATCCCGGAACAGGCGAGAAATCCCCGTCCTCGCTGATTCCCAACAACAGCACGCCGCCCTTGGTGTTGGCGAACGCGCTCACACTCTCCCACACGCTGGTGCCGATGGTCCGCGCACAGGATTTCGCCTCGAAACGGGCGTCATCGTTGCCTTGGACACGTAGATGTTCCAGCACCTCGGCGATATCGTCATTCGTCCACATCATCATCCCCCTTGATCAGCTTATTTGTCTTACTTGTTGCGACCACATGGATCCAAGCAGTCGCCTCCAATCGACCCCAAACCCACGTCTGAAATCTCATGATAACGTGAAGATAAATACTCTGTCATGAGCTTATCATGATTGCATCATGATAAGCTCATGACATCAAGAACCGGTTTATGACAAGCGACACGAATACGCATGCCGAACAGCAACAGGAACCTGAACGCAAGCATCAACATGTAAATATCGAAATTGACCGAACCGAGAAAATCACGCACGACATTACGCAAACAGCTAAACTATCTATAGCACATGAGCATGGGCCGGAACCGGGATGAGACGGCTTCGAACTGAGTATGAGGATGGGAAGATGATCTTCGAGACAAACACGCAGAAAGCGGGCATCACGAGCGCCGGTGGCGATGGTTCCGGCGAGCGCGCCGACCGCCGCGACCAGCCGGTCGTGTATTTTGTGCTTCCCTGCTACAACGAGGCGGAAGGGCTCGTGCACACGGCCGACGTGCTGGCCGCCAAAGTCGCACATCTTACCGAAACCGGACGGATCAGCAAACAAAGCCGCATCCTGTTCGTCGACGACGGTTCCAAAGACGACACCTGGAGCATCATCCGCAATCTGCACGAACGCGACGCACACTTGTTCGGCGGCGTAAAGCTCTCCCACAACCGTGGCCATCAGAACGCGCTCCTCGCCGGGCTCATGACCGCGCGCGCCTACGGCTGTGACGCCGCCATCTCCATGGACGCCGACCTGCAGGACGATGTGAACGCGGTCGACGAGTTCATCGACGGATTCTGCAACGGCAACGAGATTGTCTACGGAGTGCGTTCCGCACGCAAGAAGGACACATGGTTCAAGCGCACCACCGCCGAAGCCTTCTACAAGGTGTTCGAGTGGATGGGTGCCGAGACGGTACCCGATCACGCCGATTACCGTCTCATGAGCCGCGAGACGCTCGACGCGCTCAGCGAATACCACGAAGTCAACCTGTTCCTGCGTGGCATCGTGCCCACACTCGGCTACCAGACCAGCAAAGTCTACTACGAGCGCGGCGAACGCGAGGCGGGCGAATCCAAATACCCGTTGAAGAAGATGATCGCCTTCGCGATTCAGGGCATCACCTCGTTCTCCACGAAGCCGCTGAGCTTCGTCACCGGCGCCGGACTGCTGTCTATCCTGGTAGCGATTGGCATGTTCGTGTACGTGCTCGTCTCGCTCGGGTTCGGCCACGCCATCGCCGGCTGGGGGTCCATGATGATCTCCATCTGGCTCATCGGCGGACTCATCATGCTCTCCCTCGGCATCGTCGGCGAATACGTCGGCAAGATTTATATGGAATCCAAACATCGCCCCCGTTACCGCATCGAAACCACGCTGTAGGAGGGACCGGCGGCCAGCGTGACGGCCCCTCCTACAGTGCTTGGATTGTATCTATTTTGTCCTCATCATACGAGTCAACGCGTATAGCAATGCCCCTTGCTTGAGGCGAAAATGAGACCGTCGCCGTTCTCCTGCCTTGTTATAACGAAGAGGTGACCATCGGCAAGGTGGTGCGCGACTTCCGTGCGGCGCTGCCCGACGCGGCCATCTACGTGTACGACAACAACTCCACCGACCGCACGGCCGAAATCGCCGCCGCGCCCGACATAGTCGCCAAGGTGCTCGAAGGCTATGACATGGTGATCGGCGACCGCCTCTCATCCACTTATTTCCAAGAGAACAAGCGCCCGTTCCACAACTTCGGCAACCGACTTGTGCGCGGCTCCATCAACCACCTGTTCCGCGCGCACGTCACCGACATCATGACCGGATACCGCGCGTTCAGCTTCACCTTCGTCAAAACCTACCCCGTGCTCTCGCGCGGCTTCGAGGTCGAGACCGAGATGACCATCCACTCGCTGAACAACAACCTGCGACTCTACGAGATGCCAATCCAGTACCGTGACCGCCCCGAAGGCTCAGTGTCCAAGCTGGACACCGTAGGTGACGGCATCAAGGTCATGAGCACCATCTTCCGCATGATCCGCGAATACAAGCCCCTTCCCTTCTTCGGAGGGTTGGGCCTGATCATTGGCATCGTCGGCATCGTGCTGTGCGGCACAGTTACCTTCGAATTCGCCAAAACCGGCGTGGTCACGCACTTCCCCACGCTGATCGGCGCGGTGATGCTGGTCATCACGGGGCTTCTGTTCATCATCGCCGGTATTATCCTGGATGTCATGGCCAAGAATGACCGCAAGACCTTCGTCATTGACACCAACAAAATCGCATACAACAAGAGGCACTGACAGCGACGTACTAAAAGATGGGGCGCAACCGTGAGTCGCACCCCATCTTTTAGTGTCAGCCCAAACCGCAAAATATGAAGGTGGGCAAATCATTTACCTGGTATCTGCCATGCTTTCTTGAACGTCAACAATGACACCCCCACTCATCTTCAGCTGGTTCGACCACACACTCAATACGCGCACCAACCTCAAGCGCATAATCGGTATCCGTCCACATACGACAAGCCGATTGAATCGATATACCGTTCTCCCTCCCCTACCATTAAGCATCCTTTCGGAGTCCCTCATTATCCTTTTCCAGCCACAGGTACCACAAATCTCTCATACCTTGGATAAGCAAGGATATTTCCCCTCTGATTTGGCACGCATCAAAATGCCTTTCCAGTGGGAGGATTCGCGCATGCTGTACGGGCTACAGATGATTGACATGGCTCTTTTCATGTGTGGACGTGCGAGCGGCATCGATAGCGCCAAGAAATTAAATGACGGAGACAAAGCCGTGCTAAAAATCGTTGATGTTATTCGCCCTCCATCATAAATGTGGACACGGGTTCAAGGCTTCTCATCAGATGAAGTCATGCTCATCAAACCTACTTACGCAACATCCAACGCCGGGCATTAGTACCGTTGCTGGAATAGAGCTGAACGTTGGCACCATTAATGGTGGAACCGTTCTCCAAATCATACGTCTAGGACCCTTCCAGAACTGCCTTCAAATATCGCTCAATCACCACCAACACCTCATATATATAGTGGGACATATGTCTGATGCTTCCGATGCCTCTGATGCTGTTTCTACTCCTTCGACCGTGTTCTCACGAGTGGCGGCGAGCGCTGCGTGGAAGCGGCTGAACCGTTTGATGCCGGCCTTGGCATGTCGAAATTCACGTTCACCCCGCTTCTGCTGCTGGGATTCCTGGCTTTGATACCGTGGCATAGCGCCGTATCCGAATCTACAGCCGTACCTTCCGCAGCAGACGCTGCACGGGCTTAAGCACCACGGTATCGGCTATCACCGCGAATACCAGCGCCGCCAGCAACGTAGCGCCAAACATCAGCACACTGATACCCGCATACGACCATCCGTTCGTCGGCGTGGGCATCCTCGGGCCAATCAGCACCTTGGACAGCGGCGAGTGCACCAAGTAAATCGTGTAGGAATATCCGGCAAGCCAAATAATCGCCTTACGCAACCGTGCTGACGTAATGTGCACGTCGTAGCGGAAAAACAGGAACACCGTCATCACCACTATCGCAAAGGCAACCGTAAGCGTGCGGCCGACCTGAACCTGCTGACCGGTGAACAGATGCGGCGTGGCGACGGTCCAGGCCAAGGCGAATGGTGCCAACGCATACAAACCATACCGTGCGCGTGCGGAAGGTGGGTAGTATTCCAGCACAAAGCCCAGCAGATAGTAAACCAGCAGTCCACGCCATGGGAATGACTGCAAGAACACCAGCGGATATCCGGCAAGATTACAGATTTGTTCGGCAGCGGCCACGGCGGCGGCCAGCCCGACCAGCAACCAGGCGCCCGATCGGCCTATCGTACGCATCATCGCGGCCAGGAACGGCGTTGCCAGCACGAAACCGGCGAGCATGAACACGAACCAATAGACGGAATCGTCATACCCGGAGAACAGATCGAACAACGTTCCAGACACAGCGCCGCCAACCGAACGATGATCAATCACCAGGTAGGCGACGAATCCCATGCCACCCGCATACAGCAGATACGGCACAATCAGCGAGACAAAGCGTTTGTAGTAGTAGCGCGCGTACGGCGCGAGGCTGCTGGGATCGGCTTGGCCCGCACCGCCGCCTGCCCGGGCATCAGAGCCAGAGCCCGGCAGACGGCCCGCTGAGTGGGTGCTCACCGGCCGGTCGGCATCGAATGTCAGGTTGAACCGGCCCGATACCATAATGAACAGCGGATTGCAGACCATGAACAGCGCGAACAGCACGGATCGCGTCACTTCCGCGCTGCCGGCGAGGGTCATCTTGACGGGCATGTAGTTGTTGATCACGTGGACGCCGATGACCAGGCACATCGCCACCACGCGCAGCAGATCGTAGTTCACGTCGCGCGGCTTGCCGGCGACGCCGGAAACGGAATCGGGCATGGTCATCACATGGATCCCGCCAGGGACTTCAGATCGACCGGGCAGCTGATCTGACTCTTCAACTTGTCCAAGGCGTCCAGGCCGGCCGAGGGATCGGAGGACGCGTCCTTATGCGCGTCGTTCTTGCCGCCGTCCGCGCCGCCGTTCGCGCCATCGGCACCGTTCGCACCATCGGCGCCGTTCGTATCGGCCGGGCACTCATCGGTCACATTACCGTTGGAGCCCGTCTCGACGCCATCCGCATTCACCACCGGCGTGGTTACCACGTTCAGTGGATGTGTGGCATCGCTGCTGACCCGAACGGTATAAGCAATCGTCAATTCTTTTCCGGGCTCGATCCACTGCTGGTTGAACATAATGTACTGACGGTCATACAGGCTCGCGGTGTTGGTACCCCATGAATCTATATCAGCCTGCACAGCGGTGATCTCGCCACCGTACGGAGCGGTAAGCACCACGCGGTACAACATGCCGCCGAGCACTGGATTCTCCGAGCCGCCATTAACGAAATCAGGCAACGATTCGGCCTTAGCCTTAGTCAGCGTGTTCTTCATGGTGAAGGTGACCGTGTATTCGTCACCGAGCTGATCTTCCGTAAACTGACCCAGATGCGTGTTACGCACGGCTGTCGTGATGCGCTTATCCAGCACGCCAGAATACAGGGCGTTCTGGCTGGCTGAGGCGTCGCCGCAGGTTTTTGTGACCGTGGTGGAGGTCTTCAGATACCAATCCTGCTTGCCTTGCTGCAGCTCCGAAAGATAGATGCCGGCTTCGGGCACCTGACTGTCAGCAGACAACTCGCCACTGGCCTTATCGTCGATAAGTCCGGTGGCAATCAGCGCCTCCTGCTCATCCGGATCAGCCATCCATAGCTTGAAATGACCGCTAGCGCTGGTATCTCTAATTGCCTTCAACAGCGGGGATGCGGTAGAGGCATTCGCGTTGCCAAGCACATGGTTCATAATTGCTTGAGCCGCTTCGGAAACGAAGTTGTTCTGCTGCTCGAAGTCCGGGTAATCCGTGTACAGGTCTGAAGCGAAGAACGGCACCGTGGTGGTGCTATCCAGCACTCGGCCGTCCGAAAGTTTGACCTCGCCTGTGGCTCCCAGCAATGCCTGGAGAAATACGGGATCGAGTGACAATACACCCGCTACGTTCTCGTCTTCGTTGCCTTTCTGATACAGCCACATGTATTTGTTCATCTGTGCCACACGCTGGAATTCGGGGTCGATGGTCGTGGTGGCCGGGTACTGGTCAAAAGTGCCACCAAATACCTGGCGCTCCTTCAGCACCGTATCATCCATTGGCTCCTCAGGAATGTCCCAACCAGAAGTGGTGGCGAAATCACCGATGGTAATCGTGCCCTTATCTGCCGTGATTGCGGCGATGGTGCCTACCATGCCGCCCGCCGAACGTAGCTCGGCCGGGTTCTGCACCATCACCAAATACGTGCGCTTGCCGTCCTCGCCAAGCAGTTGCGGTAGCAAGTTAATGAGGCCATCGTATTCGCCGATCATCGAATCCACGGTCTTGAGCGCAGCCTTTTCGGTTTCGAGCACGGTGGCCACCTTGGCGACGCTCGGAGTCGGCACCTTGTTGAGCTTGGTGAGCTGCTGCGAGATATCCTTATGCGCCTGCTTGACGATATCCGGCATATCCATCAGGGCGCTGACGTCCACCGAGCCATTCTTCAGGGAGAAGCCCTGCAATCGTTTGGACAGGTTCAGCAGATCAGTGAACGGACCGTTGACCAGCGTATCCACGGAAGCCAGCATTTCGCGGGCGGCGGTGATGTCGCTTCCGAATCGCGAATGGTCGCGGAAGAAGTCCCACTGTGGGCCGTTCAGCTCCGCATTGAGATCATTGGTGGCATTGACCAGCTCTTGGGAGATGTCCGACAGACTCTTATCGCTGCCACAGCCAAGTGCCGAATTGGCCAGACTTTCGGCGGATGTCAGCACGCGCTGCGCATCCGTGGCCATTCTCGAGACGGATGCCGCGTAGAGCGTGCCCACACAGGTGACGCTGGCCAGCAACGTCAGCAGCAGTACAACCACCACTCGCGCCCATATCGGCGTACGGCTGATCAGCGAACGGCCGTTACCACCCACGTGCTGGGGAGTCTTCAGGTTTACGGGACCCGTCTGCTGATTCACAGCGCTATTCGTAGATGCGGAGCGATTGAATTTTCCGTTACCGGCATGACGTCTTCTCCTACGCCCCACAGCCTTATGGCTCGAATGCCCTGAAGTGAATCGCATACTTACCCTGCCCGAAAATCTGCTCAGCTCATACTCTTATCCAGCGGCGCGAGGCCACGCTTCCGGATGCCGGACTCCGGGCAAATCCGGAATCGCAGACATGCCGGAGCACACGTGACGCCACGCATATCTCATGCCAGTGTACCGATGCCACCGAAATAGACCGAGGATTTATCCCATACTGGGTGCAAATCCCCGCATGACCACCACATCGCTGTCAGAATGTTCTCAGACTTCATTGAGGGGTATAACAGTATTGCGCAAGAAAACGGTCACTAAACGCAACAATAGTTAGAGCCGTATTGATTTGTTCGGCTTAGGAGAACGGGAGAGGTAATTACATGTTCGTCCTCAGCAACGCCTGGCGGGCCCTGACACGTTCTAAAGGACGTACGGCCCTGACCGCGTTCATCACCTTGGCGGTCACCTTCGGCACAGTCGCCGGACTGGCCATCATTCAAGAAGATACCAACGCACACACCACCGCGTACGATCAGCAGAAGGCCACGTTGGCCATTCGCCCGACTGCGGCTACGTGGAAGAAGGTCTCCGCTACGGACTCGGCTTCCACCAAGCATTACATGACGTGGACCTCATACACCGAATACGCCACGCTCGTCCAGTCGGCCACCAACTCGTTGAACTTCACGGTTACCGAAACCGTGCCGGCCCGCGTGAGCGGTGATTTGAAGGCCCTGGACGGCGGATCGCTGGGCTCGGCCTCCGATGACGAGACCGGCGGCCAGCTCATTTGGCGAGCCTTCTGGACCAAGGATTCCGCCAAGGCCAGCGACCTCGGCACCTTCGAAATCGTGGACGGCAAGGACCTGAGCTACAACAACCAGTCCTCCAACCCGAACACCACCGGCGCACTGGTCTCTGAAGCGTTTGCCTCCGCCAACAACCTGAAGGTGGGCGATACGCTCGAGGTGGCGGCCGCCTCGGACGCCAAGACCACGGCCAAACTCAAGGTGCGCGGCATCTACAAGTACACATCCGAATCCGCCGTCGCCAATCCGGTGACGGCCGCCCGCAACCGCGAGAACGCGATCTTCACCAACTATCAGACCTTCGCCAAGGCCGGACTCGACCCACAGTCCACCGACAAGACCGTCTCCGGCTGGGCAGTCCCGGATCTGGACGTGGTGTTCGACGCCGGTGATTCCGCTACATACAAGTCCTTGGTATCCACCCTCAAGAAGTCCAAGCTGCCCGCCAAGGGTTACGAGTTCTCTTCCCCCTCGCTGGAATCCTACAACGCTTCTCTGGAGCCGCTGGATACGCTATCCTCGCGCGCGAAGACCGGCACCATTGTGTTGGTTGCCGTGGGCGGCGTGCTGTTGCTCATCCTCGTGCTGTCGGGCGTGTGGGCGTCCAAGCGTGACGACGAGATCGGCATGGCACTGGTGTCCGGCGTCACTCGCGGGCGTTTGGGATGGCAGTTCATGCTGGAAGTGTTCATCGTCACCCTGCCCTTCTACGTGATTGGTCTGGTCGGAGGCGCGTTCGCCGCCAAGCCGATCGGACCTGCTCTGGCATCCGGCCATGCCATCCCGGTGACATCGGACCTGATTTGGACCATGGTCTGGTATGGACTGGGTTCAATCCTGATCCTGGCGATTCTTGCCGCCCTGCGCCTTGCGTTCTTCAGCGCGAACAAACTGTTCGCCGCCGATGGCGACTGGGGCACCGTGAGCGAGACCAACAAGACGACCACCACAACCGACGATGCGGAGGCACAGGCATGAGCGACAGGAACAACGATCAGGAACTCGAGAAGACCACTGACGCAACGGCTGACGAAGTGACTTCTGAGACTGAGACGAACGACACCATTGAATCCGTTCCAGCTGACTCCGTGCAGTTCAGCGTGACCTTCGATGACGTTGATGACGAAGGCACTGTTGACGATGGTATTTACAGCGCACTGGCATCTGCCGAAACCGGAGAAACCGACGAGACCAGCGAGGCCGAAGCAGACGCCATCGCTTCGGTCAACGCATCCGCCGAAGTGACCGAGCGCAATGCCGCCCGCGTCAACGAAACACTCCGACTGGCCAAAACCGATCACAAAGACGCATTGGCCGAGCATGCGGAGCCTCAGGGCAAAGCGTCCGAACCCACCATGACGCTGGCCTCGCGTATCGATCGCGTGTTGGTGGGCGGCGGTTCCGACGACATTCTGCTCAAGACCTACCCGACCTTTGCCCTGAACAAGGTGACGGTCGCCGGCCCCAAGGGCAAGGTCAACATCCTCGATGGCGCGAATTTCTTCTGCTATTCCGGACACGCATACGCGCTGCTGATCAGCGACGACCCCGATTCGGGCATCACCGCCGACGCCAAACGTCGCGCGCTGATGGGCGTGATGAGCGGTTTGGCCACGCCGGCGTCTGGCACGGTGATGAACAAGAGCGCCAACATTGTTGAGCTCGAGCCCGTGGAACTGCGCGGCCACCGTCTGGGCATCGTACCGCAGCTGCACGCCGTGCAGCCGAAGCTCGACGCCGAACAAAACGTGCTGTACGCCATGAATGCGTCCAACCGCAACTTCCTGAAGCCCAAGCCGGTGATCGCCCGCGAACTGCTGGCCAAGGTCGGCTTCTCTGAGGCCACCAGCGGCGTGGCTGTCGGCACATTGCCTTTGGTGCAGCAGCGTTTGGTGGCCATCGCCCGTGCAATCAGCACCGAGGCCGAGGTGCTGATCCTCGACGAGCCGACACGAGGGCTGAACGCGGATGACGAGGTGACCGTGTTCGCCGCGCTGGCCAAGCTGGCGCACACCGGTGACCCGAAGCACTGCGTTATCGTGCTCACTGCGTCGCGCGAGATCGCCGAAGCAGCCGACACACTCTTCGAAATCTGATGTTCAGACCATAGAGCCCCCTGTGATTCGTATTGCCGAATCGCAGGGGTTTTTCAATGCTGCGGCTCATTGCCGCGCTAATCTGAGGATAAATCTGACCGTACGAGGCGAAACCTGATAATTATGACCGGATATATTCCCACACTGGAGCAGATCGACGAGTTGCACCGCAAAATCGCGCCGTCCAAGGCGGCGTACGAGCTGGTGCACACGCATTGCGTGATTGTAGCGACCATCGGCTGCCAGATCGTGCGCCGGCAGAACGCGCTGTTCACGCGCCGCTGCACATTACCGAAGGACGCGGAGGTACCGCCCACCGCAGGCGTCACCGGCGGCCATGTGCCGCCGCGTCTGCTCGACGAGCATTTGGTACTCATCGGCGGACTGCTGCATGACATCGGCACCTACCGCGTGTTCAAGCATGACGGCTCTGACGGCGAACCGCTCAAATTCAGCAAGAAACGCTACATTCTGCACGGTCTTAAGGGCTACGAGTATCTGCTCGACGAGGGCGTGGACGAGTCCATCGCCCAGTTCTGCCGCAACCATACCGGCGTGGGACTTACGCGCGAGGATGTGGTGCGCCAGGAGCTGCCGTTGCCACCAGCCGACTATGTGCCGATGAATCTCGAGCAGGAAGTGGTGATGTACGCCGACAAGTTCCATAGCAAGTCAGTGCCGCCGAAGTTCCTGCAGGTCGAGGCGTATACGGCCCGAGCCGAGCGATTTGGCGGAGAGAACAAACAGCGATGGCTGGATCTGGTAGCCAAGTATGGCGTGCCGGATATTCCGGCGTTGGCGGAGAAGTATGGGATGCGGATGATTTGAGGCTCTAGGGGTCTCCCCCCAAGTCAGCCTGTCGGCTGACAGCCCCCTCGTCAGAGGGGGCTTATGAAGGTATTTCAGATGGAACGGAGACGGTAGGTGCCGTTGCGGTTGGAGACGATGATCATCTGGTCGTTCTCCAGCACGTTCCAGCCTTCCTGCTTGTAGCCGGAAGAGGAGACCACGACACCGGCGGAGTCGCCGTTGTCGTCGCGCAGCTCACGGTAGCGCATCACACGGTAGTCGGCGGCCTGCTCGCCACGGCCGTACTCATCGTAGATTTCCACGATGCGCGGGCTGGTCTTCTCACGACCGGCGGCGCACAGGGCGATGAGCTGGTCCTCGGACTGAATCATGCAGTTGTAGCTGGACTTCGGGTAGGCTTGGCGCAGTTCGCGCACGGCCTGGGCCACGGCCTCGTCGAGCGAGAAGCCGAAGCCGATGTATTCCAGAATCACCGCGAAGAAGATGGCGGAGTCGGAACGGCCGCCGGTGGAGAGGAACACGCTGTGGTTCACCGGGTATGAGCGGTTGGTGACGATGTTGCGGCCATTGGCGTCCGAGATATCGCCGTTGTGGATGAAGCTCAGGCCGTTCGCATAGAACGGGTGCTGGTTCTCCATGATGAGCGGCAGATTGGAACTTGCCAAGCGCAGGTGCCAGATGGCACCGCGAGACGGTTCGTCGGCCAGCGCCTCAAACGTGCTGTCATGACGGGCCGCGATGGTCGACTTGTAGATTCGGGTGCCGGTTTCCGGGGTGGGTGCGCCACCGTCGCGCACGTGCGGTGCTTCGGCAGGATCGGAAAGCTGGGCTACACCCCAGCCATCATTGTGGATTTCAGACAGTTCACGGAAATCCTCGACATTGTCTTGCCCCAACACAGCGTTGAGACTCAGGTTGAAGCCTGCCGTCGCGTATCCCAGTAATCTGCACATGGTATTTCAACTTACCGAAACCGTGTGGCGACGTGCGGCGACCGTTATAGGCATTCTTTATAGAGCGCATCAGCGCCGCTGCAAACTGGTATGTTATCGCTTCTGTTTGGCGGAGCGCTGAGGCTTGGCGGCGGGTTTGCCGTTCTCGGCCTTGCCCTTATCGCCCTTATCGCCCTGCTCAGCGGGCGCATCGGCGGCAGCGGCCTCAGCGGTCTTCCGCGCCTCGGCCGATACGGCGGCATCGAGCTCCTGTACCAATCGCCCAAGCCCGGACGTGGTGTCCATCGGGTCAGGGACGGCGGCCGGGTCGGCCACTGCACGAGTCGGCGTGGGCGTCGGGATGGTCTTGGCCGTATCGGTGCGCTTCAGACGCGGTGGGCGGCGGGTGGAGACGAACAGCGGCTGCACCTCGACCAACGGGTTGTAAGGTGCCAGACCGAACCACTTAACCGGCGAGCCGGCCATGTGGCGGATTGCGTACTTGGCTTGCAACGACAGGGCACCGCGTGCGGAAACCTTGGATTCCGGCATCAGGGCCTTGTGAATCAGCACGTAACGGATGGTGCCGATGTCCGGATCGGCGTCGACCTTGGGGTAAATCGACTTCTGCTTAGGCAGTTCGCCGGTTTTGGACAGGTCGTGCATGATCTGGTGGATGTACGCCGGGATGGACTGCGAAACCTTGAATCCCAGACGGAAGCGCACGCGGTAGATGTAGTTCGTGCCGAAGTCCTCCACCGAGTATTCACGGGTGAACGGCTCGTCGGTGGTTTCCACGCTGACTGCCCACCAAGCACGGGCGCGCTTGGGGTGGTCGGCGAAGATGGAGAAGAAGATGTCCGTGTCGAGTCGCTTGGTCTCCGAGTCGGAGGTCAGGTACACGATGTTGTCCGCAAAATACGGGATGCGGAAATCACTGTGCAGCTTGTCGAGCGCGGGTAGGAAGTCGTTGGGCCGCATGTGACGGCGTTGCGCACGTTCGAGCTTGGTGCCCTCATTCCACGTGTACATGACGAACAGAATCGCGGCGGTCAGCAACATGGTGAACCAACCACCATGCAGGAATTTGGCCATAGACGCGATGAAGAACATAGCCTGAATCGCCAAGAACAGCACGGTGAACACGATGGCACCGACCCGCTTGCCGGAATGCCATAGGTGGACGCCGAGCAACACGGTGGTGGTGATCATCGTAATGGTCAACGCCAGTCCATATGCGGCAGAGATGTGTTCCGAATCCTTGAAGATGGCGAGTACGGCCAGCGTGGAGATGCACAGCACGCCGTTGACCACCGGAATGTACAGCTGGCCACGCGTGCGGGCCGGGTACCGCACCTGCAGATGAGGCATCCAATTGAGGCGGGTGGCTTCGGAGACCATGGTGAACGCGCCGGTAATCAGGGCCTGGGAAGCGATCACGCCGGCCGAAACAGACAGAATCACGGCCAGATAACGTACGTTCGGAGACATCATCTGGAAGAACGGGTTGAGTGACTCCATCGCAGTGTATTGCGGGTTATCGCTATTGGCCAGCATCCACGCGCCTTGGCCGAAGTAGTTGAGCACCAGCGCAACCTTGATGAATGGCCAAGTGAAGTAGATGTTGCCGCGCCCCACGTGGCCCATGTCGGAGTACAGCGCCTCGGCACCGGTGGTCGAGAGGAACACGGTGCCCATAAGGGCGATGCCGGCAGCATTGTTCGGGCTGAACAGGAATTTGATGCCGTACACCGGGTTCAGGGCCTCGAACACAGACCAGTCGTTAGAGAGATTCGTGACGCCCACGATGGCGAGGAAGCCGAACCAGACCAGCACCATCGAGCCGAATACTTTGCCGATGCTTTCGGTGCCGCGCGACTGCACGGAGAAGAGAATCACGATGATCACGACGGTGATCATCAGGGTCAGGCTTGGGTTTTCGTCGAACAACCCTTCCAATGGCGGCAGGGTCTGCAAGCCTTCGACTGCGGAACTGATGGAAACCGCCGGGGTAAGTACCGAATCCGCGAGGAATGCCGCGCCGCCGAGCATGGCGGGAATCGCGAGCCATGCGCCGTACTTGCGAATCAACGAGTACAGTGCGAAGATGCCGCCTTCGCCATTGTTGTCGATGCGCATGGCGATGAGCACATATTTGACGGTAGTGATCAGCGTAATCGACCAGAAGACCAGCGACAGCATGCCGAGCACGGCCTCTCGGTCTACGCTGCCAAGCCCTCCCTGACCGGCAAGGAAGGTCTGCGCGGTGTACAAGGGCGAGGTGCCGATGTCGCCGTACACCACGCCGAGCGCCACGATTGCCATGCCCCAGGTGACCTTGTCTGGGCTGGATTGCAGGCGGGCCCACCATCGACCGAGGCCGCCTTTCGACCATGCGCTGGCGATTTTCTCGGCTTCTTTGGTTTCAGCTTCCCTCTGCTTGGCGAGTGCCTCGCGCTCCTCCTTGGTGAGAGTGCGGCGGGACACCTTGGGAGCGTTGGTAAAGGTGTCGGCCCTCAGCAGTGCTTCTTCTTCCTGTCGGGCCTTGGCTTTGGCGGCACCAGACTGGGCTTTCTGGGCCTTTGAGGCTTTTTGGGCACGTGCGGTCCTTTGGTTCGACTCAGCCATACGTTCAGTCCTCCATTGAGGTGGAGATCATCCCCCTCGCTTATGTCAAACACATCATGATAGACCTCGTTCACAATTCTGACAAATTTTACAAGTCAACACATCGTCTCTACACGCGCCGCGACGGCCGCACACCCGGCCCTCACAGTCCGTATACGGCGCGGGCGGTATCGCGGGTGCCGCGCGCCACATCCGCGATGGGCAAGTCGAGCGTATCGGCCATGGCCCGCAAGGTGTAGGGAATCATGTACGGCGCGTTGGTGCGGCCACGATACGGCATGGGCGTCAGATACGGCGCGTCGGTTTCGACCATCGCATGGTCCAGCCCCACAATCCGTAGCGATTCGCGGATACCGTCATTGCCTTTGTAGCTCACGGTGCCGGAGAAGCTCAGATACCAGCCATGTTCGCGCGCGATCTCGGCCATCTCACGGTCGCCGGAATACGAGTGGAATACGGTGCGTTCGGGCGCGCCGTCGGCCAGCAGGGTTTCGATGACCTCGCGATGGGAGTCGCGGTCGTGAATCTGCATGGGCAGGCCCAGTTCCTTGGCCAGGGCAATATGCGCGCGGAAAGCCTCGCGCTGCAGTTCCTTGGCACCTTCGCCGGTGCGGAAGAGGTCCATGCCGGTCTCGCCGATAGCCACCACTTGCTCGGGGTATGTGGTGGCGAGGCGATGTACTTCGGCGAGCGCGTCCTCGAAAGACGTGTCATGGTAAGGCTTGTATTTGAGGGGCAGACCATCCGGCCCCGGCACACCGCGATGCCCGTGGAGCACGGACTCATTGGGGTGTATTGCGAGCGCCGCGTGCACATTACCCGGATGATCGAGGGCCATCTGGACGGCGGTCATCAGGTGCGGCAGCTCGCAACCGCAGTCGATAATACCCCCAATGCCGACAGATTGCGCCTGCGCCAGCAATTGGTCGACGTCGTACACCGGGACTTCGGGCTGTCCCTTCTCCTGCGCCTCATGGCTCATAGCGCGCGCGAAAGGGATTACGGAGGCCACGTGAGTGTGGTTGTCGATGGTCTGGGCATCGTCCGGCAATGCTTCAGGTGCCGGAGCCCAGCTACGGTCGCGATGGTGGTGCTTGCTCATGGTTTCTCAGTGTAGGCTGTTTCTCAGTGTAGGCTACCGCCAGCAACGCTCGTAAGGCAGTCCGGTAAGACGTTCGACTACACGACGGGTATCGTCGGTCACGCCCGCCTGAACTTGCCGTTTCTTGCCACGAGCGCAACATTCCCGGGAGAGTAGCGCAACCGGCAAGCGAGACGGTCGCCATCCTGCCGCCTTTTTCTGCATCATCAGCCCATTTTCTGCCTCATTTTGATAAAATATGATGCAGAAAAGTTCGTATGATGCAGAAAATGAGGCAGTATGAGATCATTTGACTACATCGAATCAGGTAAGACGTTGCTCACCCCGCACACCACGAGTTTGCTTGCCGCTATTCACGAGGCAAAAGGGCGTCAAAGCATACAGACAACGATCAGACCGGATATATTGGGGACGCTGGTTGCCGTCGCGCGCATCCAAAGCACAGATGCCTCAAACCGCATCGAAGGTATTTCTACCAGCGATAGCAGGCTCAACGATCTCGTCTCGGAGAAAGTCACACCGCGCAATCGCAATGAAGAAGAAATTGCCGGTTACCGTGACGCGCTATCGGTTATTCACGAAAGCCACGACTATATTCCGATTACCCCGAACGTCATTCTTCAACTGCACCGCGACCTCTTCCGACACACACCACTGACCTTTGCGGGGCATTTCAAGGACAGTGACAACGTCATCATCGAACGAGATGCACACGGGACCAGCACCGTGCGATTCGCCCCACCGTCCGCACTTGTCACACCGGAACTGATCGAACGCGCGTGTTCCGCCTACACGCAAGCAATCCGAGATGGACATACCGATCCATTGCTTGCCATCGCCATGTTCATTCTCGATTTCACCTGCATACATCCGTTCAATGACGGCAACGGCCGCATGAGTCGGCTACTCACGCTCCTGATGTTGTACCGCAATGGCTATATGGTCGGCAAATACATCAGTATCGAACACCTTATCGAGCAAAGTAAACGCACTTATTATGAGGCGATGACCGCAAGCACCCAAGGATGGGACGACAACGCCAATGATTATGCGCCATTCACGAACTACCTGCTTGGCATCATACTGTCCGCGTGCAAGGAATTCGACGAACGCATCAATCTCGCGGCAGGCGGCAGAGCGCAGGGAGCACCGCGAGTAGCCACCAAGGGAACGCGGATTGAAGCACTGCTTGATCAATCCCTAGTGCCACTCTCCAAGGCCGATATTCTCGCTCGCATGCCCGATACCAGCACCACCACCATTGAGCGCACGCTGAAATCACTGTTGGACTCCGGTACGATCATCAAAATCGGTGCTGGTCGCAGCACCCGCTATGTGAAACGCCGCTAAACGCATCCTTGTGCGCAACATCTCGTCACTCTTCCGGCGCTCCGCTGGCCACGCGAATCATCGCGTACTGGGACTCGTAGAGGCGGTAGTACGCGCCCTTGGCGGCGAGCAGCTGCGCGTGCGAGCCGTGCTCGACGATCTGGCCGTGATCGATGTAGAAGATCTCGTCCGCGTTCTCGATCGTCGACAGGCGGTGCGCGATGATGAAGCTCGTGCGCCCCTTGAGCAGATGCTGCAGGCCGGCCTGCAGCGCCTCCTCGGTGCGCGTGTCGATGTTGCTCGTCGCCTCGTCCAGGATCAGGATACGCGGGTCGGCGAGCAGCACGCGCGCGAAGGCGATGAGCTGGCGCTGGCCGGCCGACAGGGTCGATCCGCGCTCCTCCACCACCGTGTCGTACCCGTCGGGCAGTTCCATGATGAACTCGTGCGCGTGCACGGCCTTCGCCGCCGCCTCGATTTCCTCGTCGGTGGCGTCGAGCTTGCCGTAGCGGATGTTCTCGCGCACGTTGCCGGAGAAGATGAAGGTGTCCTGCAGCATCACGCCCATCTGCCGGCGCAGCGATGCGAGCGTCACGTCGCGCACGTCGTAGCCGTCGATCGTCACCGAGCCCTCGGACACGTCGTAGAAGCGCGACAGCAGGTTGATGATCGTCGTCTTGCCGGCGCCCGTCGGGCCGACCAGCGCGATTGTGCGCCCCGGTTCGACGTGGAAGTCCACGAGGTTGAGGATGTTGCGGCCGTCCTTCTCGTAGCGGAACACCACGTCGTTGAAGTCGACGCGCCCGCGGATCTGCGGCAGGTCCGCCGCGTCGGGCTTGTTGCGGATCTCCGGCGTGACGTCGAGCGTCTCGAAGATGCGCTCGAGGTACGCCGAGCAGGTGATGAGCTGGTTGTAGAAGTTGCCGATGTTGATCACCGGATTCCAGAAGTTGTTCGCGTAGCCGACGAACGCGATGAGCACGCCGGTGGTCACGTTCACGCCCCCGAAGCCCATCACGCCGACGAAGTAGATGAACGAGATGGTCATCACGGAGATGGTCTGCACGCCCGGCCACATGAGGAACTGGATGTGCACGGCGTGCATCCACGCGGAACGCACCTCGCCCTGCTGTTCCTGGAAGGTCCTGAACTGGGCCTGCTCCTGTGCGAAGGTCTGCGTGGTCTTCACGCCGGCGATCGACTCGTGGATGTAGGCGTTCAGGTTGCTCTGCTTGTTGGAGAGCTTCTGGAAGGCGCGCCGCTGGAAGATCTGCAGCACGCGCACCCAGATGATGAGCACCGGGAACAGGATCAGGCTCCACAGGGCCAGCTGCCAGTCGATCACGAACATCACGATCAGCGTGATCACGAAGGTGAACACGTCGGAGATCACGTTGATCAGACCGGAGCTCAGCGTGTCCGAAAGCGTGTTCACATAGTTGACCACGCGGATCAGGATCTTGCCGTGCGGGCGCGAATCGAAGTAGCTGAAGGGCAGCGTCTGGATATGCGTGAAGATATCGCGGCGCATGTCCTTGAGCATGAGCTGGCCGACGCGCGTGATCGCCACCGTGCGGTAGCGCAGCCCGAACTCGTACAGCACGATCAGCGCGGCGAGGATCACGGCGAGGATGCCGAGCTTGCCGAGGTCCTTGTTCGGGATCGCCTCGTCGATCATGATCTTGGTCAGGTACGGCACGGCGACGACGATGCAGCTCATCGAGATGACGACGACGAGAATGCGCGCCACCTGTGCCATATACGGTTTGAGATATTTGCCGACGCGCAGGATGTCCCGGAAGTTGATCTGCTCCTCGAGTTCCTCATCCTCGCGGTATGTATTGCGTTGTGCCATAAGTCCTCTTCTAAAAACCTTGTGCGACGCCGGACTGGAGTCCGAGCTGCTTGTGGTAGATGTCCCAGTAGCGGCCGTGTGCGGCCACGAGTTCGGCGTGGGTGCCGCGTTCGACGATACGTCCGTGCTCGAGCACCAGAATCAGGTCGGAATCCTTGACCGACGAGATGCGGTGGGCGATGGCGACGATGGTCTTGCCGCCGTCCATCTCCTTGAGGTGCTTCTGGATCTCCGCCTCGGTCTCCATATCGACGGCCGAGGTCGTATCGTCCATAATCAGGATCGACGGATTGTCCGCGAGCGCGCGGGCCAGCGACAGGCGCTGCTTCTGCCCGCCGGACAGGCCCACGCCGCGTTCGCCCACGACGGTGTCATAACCCTGTGGCATCGACCTGATGAAATTGTCCGCGCCGGCGATCTGGGCCATTTTCTGGATATATCGGTCGTCGCTATCACCGCTGGCACCAAAACCGATGTTGCCGCCGATGGTGTCGGAGAACAGGAAGGTATCCTGCGCCACGATGCACACCTGCGAGCGCAAGGTGGCCAGCGGCCAGTCGCGTGCGTCGATGCCGTCGATGAGCACATGGCCAACGGTCGGGTCGTAGAAGCGGGAGATGAGGCTGACGAGCGTGGACTTGCCCGCGCCGGTTTCGCCGAGGATGCCGAGCTTGGAGCCGGCGGGCACGGTGAAGTCGAGGTCCTTGAGGATCGGGGTCTCCGGGTCGTCCGGGAAGGCGAAGCTGACGTGGTCGAAGCGGATGTCGCCCTTGATGTGCAGCGGGCAGGACTTGCGTTCGGTGGACTGCTGGGCACCGGATGTTCCGGAAGCCACGGGCGCTCCGGTAGCCCCGGTAGCCTCATCATCGTGCTTGACTTGCTCGACGATCGTGACCGCCTGCTTGACGGTTTCGACCGCGTCGGGCTTCTCCACGATGCGCGGCTGTTCGGTGAGCAGCTTGCGGATTTTGATGCAGCTGGCGTTGAATCGCTGCCAGTCGTTGATCAGCCAGCCGGACTGGCGCACCGGGCCGTCGATCATCCACAGGAAGGAGTTGAAACTCACCAGATTGCCGAGGGTCATGTAGCCCTTGATGACCAGAAAGCCGCCGAGGCCGAGGGTGATGAGCTGCAGCGAGAAGCCGAGGCCGTCCAGCCACGGCATGTACTTGCGCGAGTTGTAGGCCAAGGCCATGTTGCACTGCATGTAATCGTCGTTGTGCTCGTCGAACTTTTCGGTCTCGTACGGTTCGCGCACGAATGCCTTGACCACACGGTTGCCCTCGATGTTCTCTTCGACCATGGAGTTGAGGGAGGCCAGCGAGTTGCGGATGGCGAAGAACAGCGGGTGGGCGTGCGTGGACAGGCCGCGCGTGAGCACAAAAATGAACGGCGTGACGCAGGCCAGGACGAGCGCGAGTCGCCAATCGATGGCGAACATCACGCACAGGGCGCCCACGAACATGACCACGCAGTCGGCAATCTGATAGCTCACCCAACTCAGGCAGTGGCGGATCGCGTCGGTGTCGGAGGTCAGGCGGCTCATGATGTCGCCGGTGCGTGTGTGGTTGAAATACGTGAAGTCGAGCTCGTGCAGCTTCTCGTATTCGTCGGAGACGAGGCGGTAGACCGAGTTCTGGCCGAAACGCTCCATCCACATCTGGTAGCCGTATCGCGCGCCCACGCGGATGATGGTCATGAGGATCATCAGTCCACACAGACGTGGCAGTTCGTCGGCATGTCCGCCGACGATGACGCGGTCCACGATGATACCGGACAGAATCGGAATGGTCAGGGCCATCGTGTTATTTGCGATGAACAGTAGAAGCGCGCCTACCACGCGGGGCAGGTCTGGTTTGCAGTATGGCAGCACCCATTTGAGATTGCTTGCGCTGGTATTGATTCCCGGATCGACGTACATGTGAGGAGATCACCGTTTCTTGGGGATTGTTTGCTTGTGGTATGGTGCGGCATGCTCCTGCGCCGCACGCGGCAATCGCTGCCGCCGCGATTCACGATCAGCCGTGCTTCGCACTGCGCCTGTCATTGGCCGCATGACCGAAGCTCTCCTTCATCGGTCGAAGCACGTTCGACTTTCGCAAACGCGTACTAGTCTAGACGGCCTGCGTCTAATCGCAACGGCCCGCAACTCTGCGTGTTCCCCGCATTAGCGGCGATACGCGGCTCTCTAAGCGCAACATTCCCCGGAATGCGTCGCTGCACACCTCCGAACAGGTCCAATTCGCAACGCATTCCCGGGAAAGTGGCGCATGTCATATCACGCTCAAACAACCCAGCATAGTGAGTGGTTCATTCACGTTTTACGTATTGTGCGACGGAATCGGCATCTCCCGCAACACGTGAGATATGCAAAAGTGCCGCACGCTGAATGGTGATCAGCGTGCGGCACTGCGCGAAACGCGTGAAATCCGCAGAACGCACGAAACTCACGAAACAGATAAAACGTACAAAACGCAAGCAAGGCGAAGCAACGAACAGACAGAGACAGTCCACCTACAGGTCAGAACGCCAGCGAACGCACGTAGGAACCAACTTGCGGGCGGAACAGCTACCGGGGATTGTTCGTTTGCGATGTTCGCATTCATGGCAGGTTTCTCCATACGATTCGGGCGGTCGGTTCAGGAGGTTGGTTGGCGGAGGCAGGTTCGGTTTCAGCGTCGGTCCAGGGCCACCCAGAGCACGCCGTGCGGCGGAATCGTGCCGGTGATGACGCGGTCGGCACCCACGCCTTCAAGACGCACGTCGGCGGGCTCGCCCGGCGCGTCGGCATACAGATCGGCGAGTGTCCAATCGTCATTGCGGGCGTCAAGCCCCACGATGGATTGGAGCTGGATGTTGCGGCCGATCTCGTATGTGTCGCTGCCGGTCCAGAACAGCGCGGCGTAATGGCCGCCGTGATGCGCGGAACGTGTGCCATCGGCCCAATCGGCTGCGTCGGCGGACCAGACGATGAACTCGCCACGGCAGGTGCTCTCATCCCACCATTTGCCAAAAATCCGTTCGCGCACGGTCTCGCGGTTATTGGTGGAGCCGGCAAGCACCTCACGCAACGCGGGATTCTGCAGCAGCGCGATGGCGTCGCTGTTGCTGGTGGGCAGATCGCCGCCGACCATAAGCGGGCTACGCCCCATGCACCATAGGGCCAGCAGTGTCTTCTGCTCGTCCAGCGTAAGGCGGGATTGGCGGTCGTCGCCGCGTTCGGCGCGCAGGCCTATGTGCCCGAACGGCACCATGTCGGCGTCGGCCCAGTGGCCGGTGGTCTGGAACGGCGCCCAGCGGGCCAGGCGGGCGAACTGCTGGTAGATGTCTTCCCAACGGTCCCACAGATCGTCGGAAATACGCCACATTTGGGCGTTCTCGCGCAGGAAGTCGACGTAGCTCGTCGCCACCCAGCCGCCGGGCGAGAGAGACAGGTCAATCGAACGGCCGTATTTGGCTTCGGCTTTGGCGATGGCGCGATGATAGGCGGCGATTTCGTCGGAGTGGAACGGGGTCTGCATGTCGTCGACCTTGAGGAAGTCGAGGCCCCAGGAGGCGAACAGGTCGAGCTGCGCGTCATACCAGGCCTGCGCGCCCGGGTGGGATTGGTTCAGGCCGTAGTTGTCCGGATTCCACTTGCACACGTGGTCGAGGTCGGCCACGTCCTTGGCGGTGTAGTTGGTGCCGTATACGGGCAGGTTCTTGTCCACGGCGATACGCGGGATGCCGCGCATCATGTGCATGCCAAGCTTCAAGCCCAGTTCGTGGACGGCGGCGGCGAGCGGGCCGAATCCCTTGCCGCCGGCAGCACTCGGGAAACGCACCGGGTCAGGCAGCTGACGGCCGTATTCGTCGAGAATCAGCGGCGCGTTGTCGTTGTAACCATGTGCGCGGGCGGTCGGGTCGTACCAGTCGATGTCGATGACCAGCGTATCCCAGCCGGCGTTTTTCAGGTGTTCAGCCATGAACCGCGCGTTGGCCAGCAGCTCGTCTTCGGTGAGGGTCGTGCCATAGGAATCCCAGCTGTTCCAGCCCATCGGCGGACGCCATGCCTGAGGAAGGCTCTGCGGAAGATCCGTCATCGTATCCTGCTTTCGTTGATATTCGCATAAGTTGCCCTACGGCGGTATGCCAGCCGCAAACCAATCGGCATCGCGCACGTACGGATAGGTGAAGAGTGACGCCACTCCCCCGGAGAGTCCCATCCCAACGTACGACGAACTTCATGGCCTCTTGGCACACCGACGTATGTACCGTTACATATTCTTCCACCGGAACGATATCAAGCAAGCGCATGTTACGCTCGGCGCGTCATCGCCTAAGCGCAGCATTTTCAGCGATTCCGGCACACAGCCACCATTTGCCAAAACACGATGTTGTGAATACCGTTACAACCATTGGAAGCATTACGGGCATGATCCAATGCCCATCACAGGCGAAACATGAGGTGACGTTATGCCGAGCGGCAAACCAACATTGCGCGACGTAGCGAAAGCCGCCGGGGTCTCCCCCATGACCGCCTCGAATGCGCTGCACGGCAAGCCGGGTGTTAAGGATTCCACGCGCGCCAAAGTGCTGGCAGTGGCCGAAAAGCTTGATTACCGCATCAATCTGACGGCCAGCATGCTGAAGTCCGGCCGCAGCAACATCATCCACATCATCGTCAACGAATTCGATTCGCCGTTCTACTCCAAACTCGTCGAATCGCTCGTCACCGAAACCACCGAGCGCGGGCTGACGCCGTTCGTGGAGCAAACCCGGTACTCTCCGGATGCCGCCAAACACGCGCTGGCCAACAACCCGTTCTCCGGGCAGTTGTTCGACGGCGAGATTATCCACGCTTCGGGCCTGAATGCCGGTGTGCCGCTTTCCGCGATCAACCACGGCCGACCGCTGGTTCTGATTGACGCCTGCGAGGAAACGCCCACGTTCGATACAGTGAATTTCCCGAACGAGGACGGTGCGCGGGCGGCAGTGCAGCATCTCATCGAATGCGGATGCCACCGCATCGCCATCGTCGGCGACGGGTATTCGCCACGAACCGAACTGGCGCACGTGGAAAGTTCCAGCGGTTTGCGCCTGCGCGGGGCCAGCGGCGCGTTGCTCGATGCCGGGCTGCCGTATGACGAATCGACGAACTTCATTGGTTACGGTAGCGACAGCGGCATCGAAGCCGGTCATGCCATCGCCGAGGCGATGCTCGAGGCTCGTGCGCAATCGGCTGATGACACTGCTGAGTCCCGTTCCCCGGGCACCACGCGGGCAACGGGAAGCACCCCGGCCATCGATGGCATCTTCTGCATTAACGACTATGCCGCATTCGGAGTAATCCGAGGCCTTGCCGACTACGGCATCCGCGTGCCCGACGATGTGAGAGTCATCGGCTTCGACGGCGCCACGGCCGGCTCGTACACCACACCGACGCTGAGCACCGTCCAAGTGGATCTCGATCAGCTCGCCCAATTCGCGCTTGATATGATCACCCGCCGCGTGGAGCAGCGCGACCAGGGCGACGGCAGGTCCGACGAATCCGCTGGCATGCCGGCCACGCGCGCCACCATTGGATACACACTGGTTCCGCGCGAGTCCACTGTCGGTTCGGCAAACAGGTAACGCTGAAACGCCGAAATAGGGCGGCGATTCCCGACTGCCGCGCCCACTGCCCAAGTGCCGTGCAGCGTGACGTGCGAGGTTTCGGCATGCGTCAAACCGTTCCCAGCGCTCCCACGTGGTAGTGGCGCCCATGCGCACTTTTCCTAGGGTTAGGACCATGACCTTCCCTAATCACACGGTGTTGTAGAGGCGGGCGGGGAAAGCGTCGCGGTATTGGCCGGGGGTCAGGCCAGTGCGGCGCTTGAAGACGCGCATGAAGTACTTGGGATCGGCGTAGCCCACTTCTCGCGCAATATCCGCCACGCTGGAAGCGGTAGAACTCAGCAGTTCGCGCGCACGGTCGATGCGATATTCGATGATCTGCTCGGCCACACCCACGCCGAACACGCGCCGGTACATCGCGGTCAGATAGCTGGGTGAATAGTGGAAGCGCGCGGCCACTTTGGCCACGGTGATGTCGTCGAAGGCATTGGCCATAATCCACGAGCGGATGGCCAGCATCGGCGCCAGGCCGGACGAATCGCCAGCGGCACCGGCCGAATCGACATGCATGGCCCATTCCTGTTGCTGCCGGACGCGGTCGGCACTGGTGATGGGCTTGCCGTCGCCCCGGTAGCCGGCGAGCGTACGATGGGTGGCGAAGTCCGCCTTCAGCCGCTCCTGCGCGCTGACCTCCAGCAGCAGGCCGGTGGCGAAGTAATCGCAGTAAGCGTTGGAATACGGGCCGAATCGCGCATAGATGTCGATGAGCTGCCCACACATCACCGCCAGCCGGTCGGGGTCAGGCAGGGTGCGTTCATCGGGCAGCAGCAGGCAATGGTCATCCTGCGGCAGACCCGCGTCATCGGGGAGCATGCGCGCATCCGGCAATTTGAAATGCATCCAGTAGAAGTCCACGTCAGACGTGATGATGTCGGCGCCCGCATGCTCCACATTCGGCGGCAAGAGTGCGATTTGGCCGGCCTCGATATGCAGGGTCTGCTCCCCCACCCGCATCGGCAGGACGCCCCGACGCACGAACATCAGCTCGAAGGTGTCGATGGTGCGCCGCAGATGGCGCCAGCCCGGTCCGGACACAAACTGCCCGACCGAGTAAAAGTCCACCGGCCCTTCGAGCCGACATGTCGTGATGCCCATGGCTACCAGAGTAGCCGAGAGCAAATATCAGCCGCGCAGCCAGACGGTCATTTCGTTTTCGCCGCGGTTGGCCCAGGCGAAGTACGGGATGAGCGTGGCGGTGGCGGGCTCGCGCTTGACCGGCGCGTACACGGCGTAGAGCGGTGCGAACGCCGGAACCTCGGCCGCGCCCTCACCCGCGGCGGCCACAGCAGCCGGCAACGGCTCGCGCCAAGCCGGCACCTCAAGCTTCACCATGCGGCGGGTCACATCTTCCACCTCGCCCTGGCCCTTGTCGTCGATGCCCTTGGCG
Source organism: Bifidobacterium longum subsp. longum JCM 1217 (assembly GCF_000196555.1). NCBI lineage: Bacteria > Bacillati > Actinomycetota > Actinomycetes > Bifidobacteriales > Bifidobacteriaceae > Bifidobacterium > Bifidobacterium longum. Next base: position 2,196,159 of record NC_015067.1, read on the forward strand.
CCGGCGTGGAAGTCGAACTCCTCGACCTTGGCCACGCTCGGATCGGCCAGCAGTGCCTCCGTATCCGCGTGCAGCAGGTGCAGGTTCGCACCATTATCCTTTTCTTCAGCGCAGAAAGTAATCGGGCCGCGCACGAACGCCACCTTGCCGGCGTCCTCGCGCACCAGCGGGTTGGCGGCCAGCATACGTACCGGCATCGGGAAGTCGAACGTCACGGTGTCGCCGTCGCGCCATTCGCCGGTCAGGTACAGGTAGCCGTCGCGGATTTCGCGGGTCACGCGGGAACTATCGGCCCCAGACTCAGACTCGCCCGTGGCCGTAATCGCGGCGGCAGCAGCGGACTCATCGCCCACCCAACCGGGCAGACGGAAGGCCAGCGTAAAGCGAGCAGGAGCCTGAGCCGAGGTGCCAGCAGCGTCACCGCCCAAGCGCACGACAGCCTTGCCATCGCCCTGCCACGGCAGGTTCGCCGTAACATCCAGCTCCACAGCCGTACCATTCAACTCAGCTTTGGCCACGCCGCCCATATACAAGTGCGTGAACAGCGTACCGCCATCCTCGGCAACCGTGTAGGCATATTCCTGCACCGACTCAACGATGCGGGCGATGTTCGGCGGGCAGCATGCGCAGCCGAACCACTTCTGACGCACCGGCTTGACGTGGCGCAGGCGGCTGTCTTTATGGCAGGCATACGGATTGACTTCCAGCGGGTTCACGTAGAAGAAGCTCTTGCCGTCCAGCGCCATGCCGGCCAGCGTGGTGTTGTACAGCGCCGACTCCATAACGTCCGCGTACTCGGCCTTTGGCGCGAGCTCGAGCATGCGACGGGCGAAGAACGCCAGCGAAATCGCGGCGCAGGTCTCAGAGTAGGCGGAGTCGTTGGGCAGGTCGTAGTTGTAGGAGAATGCCTCGCCGTCCACCGTGCCGCCGATGCCGCCGGTAACGTACAGTTTCTTATCGACGATATTGCGCCAGAGCCGCTCGGCCGCATCGGCGAGGTCCTGGTCGTCGGCCAGTCGGGCCACGTCCGCCAGACCGGAGTAGAAGTAGCCGGCGCGCACGGCATGGCCTACGGCTTCGTCTTGTTCGGTGACCGGCTTGTTCGCCTGGTGATAGGCGTACCGGTTGGGGTCCGTGTTGGGTTTGTAGTTGGCGTCGGCGTCGCGCTTTGCGTTCTCGTCTGCCTGAATATCGAAGATGTACGGCTGCCGGCCGCGCTCGGTCACGAAATATTCGGCCAGATCAAGGTACCGCTGTTCGCCGGTGACCTCGTACAGCCTCACCAAAGCCATCTCGGCAATCTCGTGACCGGGGTAACCACGCAGCTGGCCCGGCTTGCGACCGAAGCGCTCGTCTACGTAATCGGCGAAACGGCAGGCGGCCTTGAGCAACTTGTCTTTGCCGGTGCCCTGGTAGTAGGCCACCGCACCTTCAACGAGGTGGCCGAGGCAGTACAGTTCGTGATGGTCACGCAGATTGGTGAACGCGCGATCCATGTCGTTCAGAATGTAGCAGGTGTCCAGATAGCCGTTGTCGAGTTGGGCGGCACACACGACGTCGATGGCTTGGTCGGCGGTCTGTTCCAGTGCGGGGTCCGGGTAATGGGCGAGGGAATAGCCGACTGCCTCCACCCACTTGGAGAAGTCGGTGTCTTGGAACACGAAGCCGTAGAACTTGTCTGGGTCGGGATTGGCCGGGTCTTCGGGGAGCGCCTCAAATCCGCGGAACGTGTACTTCGGCGGCACGAACGCCTTGCCCTGGGTATCCTTACGCTTGTTTTGCGCGGCAGCGGCCTTGAAGTTGTGCATGCAGTAGCTGGGGGCCGCGCCGGGGACGTTATCGTTCAGGGCGTTCCACTGATAGGGAATCACAGCCGTGCGCACGAGTTCCTGCTCGGTGCGCCAGAACGAATCGGTGACGGTGACGTTTTTCAGGGCCAGCGGCTTGCTATGCAGCGAAGTCATGACGTACTCCTTTGGACTATGCGACATTCGTCAACAATATGTATCGGTACATATGATACGTGCGCCCGCGCGAGCAGCAAGGTGGACAAATCGTTGGCGGGGTGGAATCGCCGGCGCATATCCGCCCGTACGATTTCGCCCGGTGAATCGCCCGACGAATACACGGCGACTTATACTACCGACGGACCACAAACGTCGCCTACATGAATGGAAGATCAATCATCATGACAGCAAACGCCAGCGCACGGGCCATCAAACCCGAACTTCTGCGTACGTACACCGAAGACTTCAACAAAGACCGCGCCAACCTGATCGCGGCGGACGCGGCGGTTTCGGCCGGCGTGCTCAAGGCGGCCACCGACTATCGCGGCGTACGTGCGCTGCCGCGCGACTTCTCCATCGAACTCAAGCAGGGTTCGATCACCAATCAGGAGCGTTCCGGCCGTTGCTGGATGTTCGCCTCCCTGAACACGCTGCGTTACGAACTCATGCATCGCTGGAATCTTGAGGATTTCGAGTTCTCCGAGACCTACCTGTTCTTCTGGGACGCGATGGAGAAGTCGAACACTTATCTGGAGAACGTGCTGCGCACGCTCGACGAGGCGACCGATTCGCGTCTGTTCGAGGCCATCAATGAGTCGCCTGCAGACGATGGTGGCTGGTGGCAGATGTTCGCCGCACTGGTGAACAAGTACGGCCTAGTGCCCAAGAGCGCCTATCCGGAGTCCGAGAACTCCCGCAATTCCGACGATTTCAAGCAGTACCTCAACTCCAAGCTGCGCGAGTTCGCGGCCGAGCTGCGCCGCCGTTCGGCTGCCGGGGCGTCTGAGGACGAGCTGCGTGCGTTGAAGGACGAGTACATGGGCACCGTGTACCGCATCTGCGCCGTGGCGCTCGGCGAACCGCCGGAGAAGTTCGACTTCTTCGCGCGCCCCAAGGATGATGATGAGGATAAGAAGGGCGAGGCTCGCAAGTGCAAGGCCGAGGCCGACGCAGACGGCAAGGCCGAATCCTGCAAGTGCGGCGAATCCTGCAAGTGCGAGGGCAAATCCGACGCCAAGGCCTGCAAGTGCGATAAGGACAAGTCCGACAAGCCGAAAACCGGCAAGGACGAGCGCCCGCAGATTCGCGAGATCGGCATCACCCCGCTTGAGTTCTACAAGAAGTACGTGCCGGTGGACGTCAACGATTTCGTGACGCTGGCCAACGCCCCGCTCAAGAACCGCCCGTTCAACCAGCGCTACCGCATCCGCTTCAGCGCGAACGTGGCCGAGGCTGGCGATATGGAATTCGTCAACGTGCCGCTGGACGTGTTCAAGAAGGCCGCGCTTGACCAGCTCACCGCCGGCCACCCGATCTGGTTCGCCTGCGACTGCACGCAGTTCGCCCTGCGCAAGGACGGTTTCTTCGACCAGTCCGTGGTGCGCGTCGACCAGCTGTTCGGCACCGAATTCACCGGCGACAAGGCCCACGGCCTCGAATACGGCGACAGCCCGAGCAACCACGCTATGACCTTCACCGGCGTGAACCTCGACGAGGACGGCAAGCCGAACCGCTGGAAGGTGGAGAACAGCTGGGGCAAGGACGCCGGCAAGGACGGCTACTACGTCATGTCCGACGCCTGGTTCGACCGCTACGTTACCGAGCTCATCATCCGCAAGGAATACCTCGACGACGCCACCCGCGCCCTGCTCACCACCGAACCAGTCGAGCTCGATCCCTGGCAGCCCCTCACCCGTCGCTGCCGCTGACATATTCCGCCCATTGGCCGCGGCTGAAGTGCTCCTATGTTTTGCCGACTTCTCACAGAGTGAGCAAAACATAGGAGCACTTTAGTTATCCACAGAGTTATCCACATCCTCAGCAAGCTAGAACCACATACCCCGTTTTTCATGGCGAACAAGCGACCGCTACGCTACGGTGGCGTTATGAACAGCGGATTTCCCACCCCGCCACCCGGCGTATTCGACGATGAACCACCCGGCTGGACCAACAATGCCGCGGCACCGAGTGCTGCGTCCACGCACGCCGTCAAGCCCGAGCCATACTCACCACCGCGTATGGCAACCCCCACTGCGCCCGCTATGAGCGAAGCCCTCACCCAACGTAAGCGGGAAATGCTTAAACGATGCACGGACGCCGCGCAACAGCTCGGAAAGCCGGTGCTCTTCGGCATGACCACATCGCTGATACTGCAATCCGTGCCGCTTCCCAAGGATTGCGATCTCAATGCCACCGAGCTCCATACCGTCTCTGACTCGCATCGCACCCGGATACGCGCCGTCGTTCCGCCAACAACACCGCACATCTGGAAACCGCTAAGCGCCGCGCACAATGCACGTATCAACAAGCATGTGCACGCGCTGAATCTGGTACATACTTGGGCGCAGCTCGCCGCTCACATGTCATTGGAATCATTGGTCATACTTGGCGACGCAACCCTTACGGCAATAGCGCGCAAGCCGAGCCTATCGGGCGGCCGCACCGCCGACGAAATTTATCAGGACTTTGTGCGGCAGGTCAGCGAACTTCCGAAATTCAACGCGAAAGCCACATGCATGATCGCACTTGAATTTATTGCACCGCGCGTGGATTCTCCGATGGAATCAGAGACCCGTATCACAACCACGCAATACGGGCTTCCACGAGCCGTGACAAATTACACAGTGCCCGGCGCGACGTTCAGCAATGGTGAGCCGATAACACTCGATCTCGCTTGGCCCGAATTCCGCGTCGCCATCGAATATGACGGCGATCATCATCGCACAGACAAGGCCCAGTGGCGGCGAGACAACGACAAGCGCGAACTGTTACGGCATCATCATTGGATCGTCCTCATCGCCACCGCCGCGAATATGGCTGATGAACCGTCTCAAGCCGAACTCGCCTACCGAGCCGGGCGACAGCTGGCGTTGCGAGGTGCCATATTCGATTTCACCTTGACAGCGACGCCGCTCAATGAACTTGCCCGGCGGAAACGACGGAAATCCACCGGGGCGCACTGAGCTGACATCGATACGATTGCGCGCGCTTGCTGCAACGCATATGCCATTCATCGCACCCCATTTGGTCGCGTGGCCCCGACCGCATGGCACTGTTGTGTGTCACACGCCATGTTACGTCCGGCGAATCCGCACATCATCTGCGTTGCGTACTGCCATATTATGCGGTTCGCGATATACGTCACGGTGTCCGATGTCCTGGTAACGACGTCAATCGATTTATGTGTGTACCGGGCCAGATTTTGTTGTCCCGGTTCTCCATTTCGCCTCTTTTTGAGCAACCGGGACAGAAACACCCTCGAAAAATCGCCAATTCGGCCCTACCGCACAATATCCGCCATCACACATCGGCGGAATTCCGGGCTTCTGGATTTGCATACATTGAGCGCTCACGGGATGGTCTGTCCCGGTTCCCCAAAAGAGGCCAAAATCACGAACCGGGACAACGAAATCTGGCCCGGTTCGCACGTCAATCGGTTGCCGTCACCACCGGGACACCGACTGCGCATAGATAAGATGCTTCAATGCTTAACAGGCATGCGACCATACCGCGATAGCAACGTTTCGCTGGAAGTAGAGGAATCAAGCAGCACCCCCCAAACCGGAAGCATGGAGGGAATCCTGCAATGCTCCGAATCACCGCGCCCCGTGCTTGGTGTGGCGGATCACGGCTTCGAGCGGCGTGGATGTAGCTGGACAGCAGCGTAACTTGCGTTGCATGATGCGGCCCAAAACGAAGAAACCCGGCGGAGGGGCCGCCGGGTGAGAGAGAAGAGAGAAGAAGGGTTCAGTTATGGGGTTCGGAAGAACCTCGCCACCGGTATGAACTTCATTCCGTTGACATCTTCTATATAACCGTCTCTTTCTTGGGGATTCGATGTGCTTGTCTGGGAAAAGTCTTGGCAAACTGTGACGGGCTTGTAACGCCGCCCGACAACCGGCCTCGCTCTGTCGGGGCTTGGCCGCACATACGGCAACAGGCCACCCCGCAGCACTTCATGTGCGAGGTGGCCCGTCAGCTACGAGCTAGCAATGCCGAATCACTCGGCGGCGAGCTTGGCCTTCTCGGCGGCCAGACGTTCGGCTTCGGCGGCACGGCGAGCAGCCAACGCTTCATCGAAGCGAGCCAGCTCCTCTTCCACGGCCTCGGTCGGAATCTTGGCGAAGATCGGTGCGGGCTTAGGCACCATGGCGCCGACCTCGATTGCCTCGCTCTTCCACGGGTGCACGTTCACACCGAGCTCGTAATCGCCGGTGATAATCGGGTACGTGAAGCCGGGCTTGTCGAGATCCTCGACTTCCTTGAGCTCAGGCAGCGGCGAGAAGGTGCCGGTGCCGCCGAGCGCCTCCCACACCTTCTGTGCGGAGTGCGGCAGGAACGGCGCGAGCAGGTGGTTCGCGTCAGACACGGCCTGAGCGGCCACGTGCAGCACGGTGCCGAGACGAGCCTGGTCGTCCTTAATCTTCCACGGTTCGGTGGCGGAAATGTACTTGTTGATGTCGCCGACCACACGCATCGCCTCGGACAGGGCGTGCTTCTGGTGGTGGGTTTCGATGGAGGAGCCGACCACGTCGAACGCGGCGGAACTCTCTTCCAGAAGGCCACGGTCTTCGTTGGTCATCGAATCCTCGTCCAGCGGCGGAATCTCGCCGAAGTTCTTGTTGATGAGGTTGGCCACGCGGTTCACCAGGTTGCCCCACGAGGAGGCGAGCTCCTCGTTGTTGTGGCGCACGAACTCGGCCCACGTGAAGTCGGAATCCGAGGATTCGGGGCCGGCCACGGAAATGTAGTAGCGCACGGCGTCCACGGGGTAGCGGGCGAGGATGTCCTTGACGTAGATCACGATGCCGCGGGAGGAGCTGAACTTCTTGCCTTCCATGGTCATGAACTCGCTGGCCACCACCTGCTCAGGCAGGTTGAGCGGACCCATCGGGCCGGTTTCGCCGCCCTTGGAGCCCTTGCCGTTGTACGCCAGCATTTCGGACGGCCAGATCTGGGAGTGGAAGGTGATGTTGTCCTTTCCCATGAAGTAGTAGGCCGGGCAGCTCGGGTCGTTCCACCATTCGCGCCACTTCTCCGGGTCGCCCTGGCGGCGGGCCCATTCGATGGAGGCCGACAGGTAGCCGATCACGGCGTCGAACCACACGTACAGCTTCTTGTTCGGGTTGTCAATCCAGCCCTTCACCGGCACCGGGATACCCCAGTCGATGTCACGGGTGATGGCGCGCGGCTTGACTTCCTTGAACAGGCCGAGCGAGAAGTTGATGACGTTGGTACGCCAGCCCTTGCGGGTCTCCAGCCATGCCTTGTTGGCTTCGGCGAGCGCCGGCAGGTCGAGGAAGTAGTGCTCGGTCTGCTCGAAGCGCGGGGTTTCGCCGTTAATCTTGGAGACGGGGTTGATGAGCTCGTCCGGGTCGAGCTCGTTGCCGCAGGCGTCGCACTGGTCGCCACGCGCACCTTCGGCGTGGCAAATCGGGCACTCGCCCTCGATGTAGCGGTCGGGCAGAGTGCGGCCGGTGGACGGGCTAATCGCCACCTGCTGGGTGCCCTTGTAGATGTAGCCGTTCTCCAAGCACTGCTTGAACATCTCCTGCACCACGTGCTCGTGGTTACCGGTGGTGGTGCGGGTGAACAGGTCGTAGCTCAGGCCGAGGTCGCACAGATCCTTGGCGATCACGCGGTTGTAACGGTTGGCCAGTTCCTGGGCAGTGAGACCTTCCTTCTCCGCCTCGACGAGAATCGGGGTGCCGTGCTCGTCGGTGCCGGACACCATGAGCACATCATTGCCCTTCATGCGCTCGTAGCGCGCGTAGACGTCGGAGGGCACACCAAATCCCGCGACGTGGCCGATATGACGGGGGCCGTTTGCATACGGCCAAGCAACATTCACCAAAACATGACTCATAAGGCTTGATTATCCGGCGCGGCGGGGACACGCCCGGATAGCTGCCGCGCCGCCATCCTCATCCCACTCACCTATCCACCCGCAACTTCCCCACATACTTATCCGTACACCTCTTGCGCGCTTATCCACATACGCATTCGCACACGTATCCGCGCACCCATCCGTACGCACGCCCACGCACATCCGCACACACTTCCGCCTGCCAATATCCACCGAGTTATCCACATCATTTGCGCACCTAGTAAAGTTATGCACTTATCCACCGTTTTCGCCTATCCGGTGGCGCGCAAGCCGCATTTCTGCATATTGTTCGGTCATGGATATCACAGCAGGTCCGATGACGGACATCACAACAGTCGCCTCGCCGGCAACCGCGCAACCTGCGGTGCCGCCGATACTGTTTACCAAGGATCTGCCGGGACCGCTCAGCCTTAACCGTCTGGCCGCCTTCGGCACGTTACATAAGCTCGACGATTCCGCCGGCTACTGGATCGAGCATTCGGGCACACTGTATGGTCGCGCGAAAATCGTCGCGGAGGTCGCCCCGTTTGGCACTGTGGTGTGTTCGATGACCGCCGCTTGGGTATGGCTGGGAGGCCCCGACTTTCCGAGTACCATAGACGTGATTTCCACATCGCACTTCCGCTCGGCATCCGTCAGCCGCCGTATCCGCGTATTCAAAAGATTGACGTTGCCGGAGCAAATCATCAAGCTCGGCGGGCTGCCTGTCACCACGCCAGCCCGTACGGCTTGCGACCTGGTGATGAGTCCTGAAGACATCCCCGATCCTTCCACCGTCAACGCACTGGTGTGCCAGCTGATGTCCGCGTACCAGTTTCGGCCAAACGACTGTCTGCAAATCGTCAAGGAGCATCGGCATCACAAGTACGCCGGACGCGCACGCATGTTTTTTGAATCGGTGCAGCAGGAGATGGACGAACCGGCTTTGGAGCAATGCGCATGACGAGGGGGTTCATTGTCAGAGGCCATCGCAGAGGCCGCCATGCCGCTCACCGTTTACGGCATTTGCGGCAGGCGCAACGGTTGCCTCGCCACGCGGCGGCGGCACACTCATCCGAATCCGCATCGCGCGCAATCTCGGATATGACCGCGCCGCCTGAACCGCCCATCAGACTTACGCCCGCGGTGGCATGTTCGCCCGATACGGATGTTGCCGTGCTCTGGCACATCGCATATCACGTGCCCGAACTGCGTAAATGGCTGGTTGCCAATCCCAAAGCCGACGCGCCTTTGCTGGAATTGGTCTCGCAGCGTGGTGGGCCCGGGGTCCGGCAGGCGTTGGAAATATTGTTCGAGTCGATGGAAGCGTAACGGGGAGATAATCGCCGGCTGCTGCGCTATCCCTTGATTTTCAGCACAGCCGCATACACCTGCTTGCGATTGGCCAACGATCCGTCAGCCAGTGGATGCTCCTGCACCACTTGCGCGATGGCGTCCTTGATACGCAGGCCGTCCTCCAAAGCACGGTCGATGGAGAGCACGGCCATGTCATCCACGCTCAACGTGCTGGGCGCGGCCGCTTCGGCCTCCTCGTTGGACGCGCCGCCGATGACCAGCACCATCTCGCCACGGGGCGGATCATCAATCACACTTTGGCGAATCTCGTCAATCGGGCCGCGACGAATCTGCTCATAATCCTTGGTGAGTTCGCGGCACAGGGCCATCGGGCGATTCGGGCCGAACGCGTCCAGCAGATCGTCCATCGAATCGGCAATGCGATGAGGCGTCTCGTAGAACACGATGGTGCGGCGTTCGGGCAACAGCGTGCGCAGATACTGCACGCGCTCGGAATGCTTTCGCGGTAGGAAGCCTTCGTAGCAGAAGCGGTCGGTGGGCAGGCCGGAGAGGGCGAGCGCATCGAGCACAGCGGAGGGGCCGGGCGCGCAGGTGACGGGCAGACCGCGTTCAATGGCACGGCGCACGATGGCCAAGCCGGGGTCGTTGATGGTGGGCATGCCGGCGTCGGATACGACGAGCACGGTGGCGCCGGTTTCGACCTGGTCGAGCAGGCCGTCGGCCTTGTCGCGCTCATTGTGGTCGTGATAGGCGATGACGCGACCGTTCACATAGACGCCGAGGCGACGGGCGAGATCGTAGAGGCGGCGCGTGTCTTCGGCGGCCACGATATCGGCCCGTTCCAAGAGGGCCACCAGACGGGCTGAAGCGTCGCCGACATTGCCGATCGGGGTGGCGGCGAGCACCACGGTGCCGGCGGGGATGGTCACGGCCGATTCGCGGGATTGGGCGACGGCGGATTCGCCGGCATGAACTTCATCATTGCGTTCAGGCACTTGCGTCACGCTACCGTCAGCGTCATACTGCTCATTCAACTCATCTGCGCTTGTCATACTCCCAGTATTGCCCATGCCACAGAGCAATCCACGACAATCCATGGCGAAATCGAGGCATTCTCCCTTTGCAGGGGCTGATTTCACATGTTCCGGAGGTCTACTTCCGTTTCAAGGGGCTCCTCATCCGGTGAAGCACCGATACAAACGGCTTTGACGCAACGCTATTCCGCCATTTTGGCGGCGTATCTACTTGACCATCAGCCCCTCGAAACGCAAGTAGACCTCCGGCAAACCCCAAATCAGCCCCTTGAAACGCGAGATGGCAGAATTTCAACGAAAACAAATGAAAAGACCCTCTGCGGTGGAATGAATGCAGAGGGTCTCGTGGAGCTGACGGTAGTCGAAACCGCGACCTCTTCGATGCGAACGAAGCGCTCTACCAACTGAGCTACAGCCCCTTGGATGTTACTTTGCTCCGCAAAGCAACTCGCAACAATATAGTACGGAGTACGGTCAAACGCAATTTGACGCCGAAGTGTCGCACGCGTGTCGACACGGTAACGTTTCGGTGTCGCAGACGGGGCAAGTCACCCACACCGCTCCGTATGGATACCGCGGCGGCACCCGGCAACGCCATCACGTCTCCAGCACGCCCAACACCTTCTTCTCGTTGTAGAACGCGAACACGATGCCGCCCAAGCCGCACAGCACGGCCGCGCACACGGCGGCGATGCGGTAGCCCGCGCCGGACGCCATGCCGATGGTGGAGACGCCGGTGAACAGCAGCATGGCCACGGACTGGCCCATCTTCATCGCAAAGGTGCGGGCCGCGTAGAACATGCCCTGACGGTCCTGGCCGGTGGTCTTGGAACTGGCGTCGGCGATATTCGCCACGATGGCCTGCGGCAGGATGCCGAACGCGGCCATCGGAATCGCGCCGACCACCGAGAGCACCAAACCCTGGGCCATCGCCGGAATGAAGCCGAGCACGGCCGAACCAAGGGCGCCGGCAAATGCGAACGCACAGGTGAAGATCACGAAGGCAACCAGCAGCAGCCTCTTCTTGCCGACCTTATTGGCCAGAATATTGACCGGCAGATAGAACAGCACAGAGACGCCGGTCATGAGCACGAAGTAGATGGTCGTGGTGGTTTCCGGCAGCTTGAGCAGGCTGGTCACGAAGAACGGCAGACCGGTCTGGAAGGTGGTGATGGCCACCCAGTAGACCACGTCGGAGCATACGAACTTGCGGAATTCGCCGTCGCCGAACGTCTGCTTCAGGGATTCGATGGTCGATTCGGAGGTGGGCTGGGAGTTGACGTAGTCCTTCTCGCGGATGGCCAGCGGCGGCACCAGCATGCACACGAACGCCACGGCGGCCATGATGGTGAAGGTCACGCGGATGGCGGTGATGCGGCCCATCATCGGCACGAACGCGCCCCAAATCACCGGCGCCACGTACGCGATGGCCGTGCCGGCCACCCAAGTGAAGGAGATGGCGGTGGAGATGGTGAGTTGCTGCTTGGAGTCGTGGCCGAGTTCGGCGATGAGCGCGTTGTACGGCGTGCAGTAGAACGTGAGGGCGATGTAGTAGCCGATCACGGTGACGAACAGGAACGCCGCGTTCACCCAGCTGGTGCCGTTGATCGGGCTCCAGAACACGAGCACGGTGACCACCGCGAGCGGCAGGGCGGCAAATTTCAGGAACGGCATACGTCGTCCGGATTTGGCGTCGCAACGGTCGGAGAGGGACGCCACGGCCGGGTCCACGAAGGCGTCGAAGAATCGGGCGAAGGCGGTGATGCCGCCCACCACGGTCACGATGCCGAGCACAACCAGGCCTTGCGGCACGAACACGGTCTGGCCTTGGGAGATGGCCTCCTGGTCGGGCTGATAGAAATACACGAGCCAGTTGGAGATAATGCCGGAAAGCAGTGCCCAGCCGAACTGGCCGACCGCAAACGCCCACACTTTGGCGATGGGGAGATCTCTGATGGCTGACTTCGCCGGTGCAACTTGCGCACCCGTTACACTTGCTGTAGTCGTATTGCCCATTCTCACAACCTCCGAATCAACATTGACACAGTGTCAAAATCCAGTATACACCGGCACACCATGCGTTCTACGATAGTGGGCATGACAAGTCTGACCGAGCAACTGCCATACGTATACGCTTTTCCTGATGCGTTGGGGACCGGATTACTGGTGCACACCGAGAGCGTATTGGACGATGAGATACGCGATCGTATTGGCTCGTTCATCCATGAATATGAGGTTGTATTATCTCGATTCCGCGATGATTCCATCGTCGGCCGGATGCGCACGGCCGCACATGGCGGCACGTTCGATTTTCCCGACTGGGCATCGGGTCTGTTTGGCCTGTACGACCGCCTGCTTGCGGCAACCGATGGGGCGATCGACCCGTGCGTGGGCGAGGATTTGATTCGGCTTGGCTACGACGAGTCGTATTCGTTTGCGGCTACGCCCGATGCCGCCGAACATGCAGGCGCGATCCACGGACGAGCCGTTTGGTCAGCCGACGTTGAGCGGCACGGCACCACACTTATCACCCACAGCCCAGTCGCGCTCGATTTCGGTGCGTGCGGTAAGGGGTATTTGGTGGATTTGCTTGCGGGGATGTTGGGTGATGGCGCGGGCCACCCTCAACCCATTCAATACGTCATCGACGCCGGGGGTGATTTGCTAGTGCACACGGACGAACCAATCACCATCGCCCTTGAAGATCCTGCCGATCCGGCCAACGCCGTAGGCGCGGTCGAAATCAGCCAAGGTGCATTCTGCGCGAGCTCCCCCAGCCGCCGCCACTGGTCTGACGCCGCAGGTCACCAACTTCACCATCTGCTCAACGCCATCGACGGACTACCGGTTGACGATGTAGCCGCCACATGGGTGGCCGTCACGCCGCCATCGAGCACCATAACCACGAAGACATCGACGCATGGCAGCAATGCCTCGACAACGGCAAACCGCGATACCGACGATTCGTCGAACACCGTTGCAGCACACGTCCCTGTCACACTGGCCGACGGACTCGCCACAGCCCTGTTCACTACCTCGGCCGCCCAGTTACGCGCTCACTTCGATTTCGAATGCGCCATCCTCAACGCCAATCGTGCCGCCGCACAATCCCCCAATTTTCCGGGCGGTTTTTTCACACACTAATGTACGAAATCATCAGTATCACATCCAGTGGAGCATTCCCTCGGGTGGACCGATGGGTTGCTCCCCTCAGTCAGCTACGCTGACAGCTCCCCTCGGAGAGGGGAGCCGAGTATAGCTAATCCGCTAATCCGCTAACGCAGGAAACAATCCGTCAGTCAGCGAGCGCGAACTGGCTGTTGTAGAGGTCGGCGTAAAAACCGCCCGCCGCCAGCAGTTCGTCGTGCGTGCCGCGCTCGATCACGTCGCCGTGGTTCATGACGAGGATCATGTCGGCGTCGCGAATCGTGGAGAGGCGATGCGCGATCACAAAGCTCGTACGGCCCACGGTCAGCGCATCCATGGCCTTCTGAATCAGCTCTTCAGTACGGGTATCGACCGAGGAGGTGGCCTCGTCGAGAATCAGAATCGGCGCGTCCTGCACCATCGCGCGGGCGATGGTCAGCAGCTGCTTCTGGCCCTGGGAGAGCGACGACTTGTCGTCGAGCACGGTGTCATAGCCGTCCGGCAGCGAGCGGATGAAGTGGTCGAGGCCCACGGCCTTGCACGCATCCTCGATCTGCTTGTCGGTCACGCCGGGCTTGGAGTAGGCGATGTTCTCGCGCACAGTGCCGCGGAACACCCACGTATCCTGCAGCACCATGGAGAACTGGTCGTGCACGTTCCAGCGCGGCACGGACTTGGTGTCCACGCCGTCGATCGCGATCGAGCCGCCGGAAATCTCATAGAAGCGCATGAGCAGGTTGACCATGGTGGTCTTGCCGGCACCGGTCGGGCCGACGATGGCAACCTTCTGCCCGGCCTTGACGGAGGCGGAGAAGTCGTGGATGATCGGCTTGCCCGGTTCGTAGCCGAACTGTACGTGGCTGAATTCCACGTCGCCCTTCACTTCGTGGCCGTTGGTCCCAAGCAAAGCGGACTTGCCGGATTCGTCCTCCATCTCCGGCTCCTCAAGGAAGCCGAACACGCGTTCGGCGGCCGCCGCGCAACGCTGCAGGTTCTGGAAGGCCTGGGCGAACTGCGCCAACGGCTGGGTGAACAGGCGGACATACATCATGAACGCCACGATCACGCCGAACTCGATCTGCCCGTCGAGCGCGAGCGCCGCGCCCACCACGCACACCACCACGTAGCCGAAGTTGCCCACGAAATTCATGAGCGGCATCATCAGGCCGGAGAGGAACTGCGACTTCCAGCCGGACTCGTAGAGGTCCGAGTTGTACTTCTCGAAGCGACGAATCGAATCGGCCTCGCCGTTGTATGCCTTGACGATGAGGTGACCGGCGTACATCTCCTCCACGTGGCCGTTGACGTCACCCAGCGCCATCTGCTGCCGGGCGAAGTACTTCTGGGAGGACTTCATGATGGCCATCATGATGATCAGGCCGATGAGGCTGGCACCGATGGCGCACAGGGTCATGATCACGTTGTTGTAGAACATCATCACCAGCGCGCCCACGAACAGCGTCACCGAGGTAATCAGCGAGCCGAGCGACTGGCCCAGCGTCTGGCCGATGGCGTCCACATCGTTGGTTATGCGCGACAGCACGTCGCCGTAGCTAACCTTGTCGAAGTATTTGAGCGGCAGTTTGTTGATTTTGACCGAGATGGACTCGCGCAGTCGCTGGGCGGTGCGCTGGGTGACGTTGGCCATCATCCAGCTTTGCACGTAGCCGAGCACGGCGTAGCCCACGTACAGGGCCACCAAAGTCCAGGCGATGTGGCCCACCGTGCCGAAATCTACCGAGTTCATCACCGGTCTGCCGTTAACGATGGCGGGCAGACCTTTGACGATCTCGTTGGTCATGTCCTTGAGCTTGTCCGGGCCGACGATCTGGCAGACGGTGCCGGCCGCGCCCAGGATGAGCGCGATGATGATGACGGGAAGATAGTTGCGGCAGTAGTTCACGAGTTTGCCCATGACTTTGCCGAAATCATGGGGCTTTTCGACGGCACGCCTGCCGCCCATTGGTCCTCTTGGCATTTGTTTTACTCCTTAAAAGTCCGTATTGACCTCCCTCTGATGAGGGAGGTGGCGCGAAGCGCCGGAGGGAGAGAAGCCGTACGCGACTACCCCTCAGTCAGCTGTGCTGTTTTATTCGCTCGCTTATCAGCTCGTCTTCGCCTGGGAACAGCCCACTGGGCTGTTCCCTTTACGGCTCAGCCCCTGACATGGGGAGCTACCGCTGCCGCCCCCCTATGCCGTAAGCTCCGACTGGCTGAGCTGGGATTCGGCGATCTGGCGGTATACGTCGCAGTTGTCGAGCAGTTCCTTGTGCGTGCCCTGACCCACGACCTTGCCGTCGTCGAGCACGACGATGCGGTCGGCGTTCATGATGGTGCCGATGCGCTGGGCCACGATGAGCTTGGTGGAATCCTTGGCCTCGCGGGCGAGCGCGTCGCGCACTTCGCGGTCGGTCTTGAAGTCGAGCGCGGAGAACGAGTCGTCGAAAATCAGGATTTCCGGGTGACGGTACACCGCGCGCGCAATCGACAGGCGCTGCTTCTGGCCGCCGGACACGTTCGATCCGCCTTGGGCGATCGCGGCGGAATACCCGCCGTCCATGCGCGCCACGAACTCGCTGGCCTGCGCCACGTCGGCGGCGGCCTTGACGCGATTCAGCTGCTCGGCCGGTATATCGGCACCTTCCGCGGCCTCGCCAGCGGCGATCAACGCGGCCTCGCGCTTGCGCCCGGCCGGGGTGGAGGTATCGGCCATCTCGACCTCCGCCGGGTCGCCCGGCTGATCGCCGTAGCTCACGTTGGAGGCCACGGTGCCCTTGAACAGCACGGACTGCTGCGGCACGTAGCCGATCTTGTCGCGCAGGGCCTTCAGGTCGTAGTCGCGCACGTCCACGCCGTCGACCAACACCTGGCCTTGGCTGGTGTCATAGAAGCGCGGCACGAGATTGATAAGAGACGACTTGCCGGAGCCGGTGGAGCCGATGAACGCCACCGTCTGGCCCTGCTCGGCGGTGAAGTTGATGCCTTCCAGCATCGCCTCGCGCGAATCCGGGTAGGTGAAGCTGACGTTGCGGAATTCCACGGTGCCCCTCTGGCCGGTTTTGGCCACGTCGGCGGCGGTTTTGGTGCCGTTCTCGACGATTGGCTCAGTGTCGAGTACCTCCATGATGCGCTGCGCGGACACGTCGGCGCGCGGCCAGAGCACGAACACCATGCTCATGAGCAGGAAGCTCATGATGACCTGCACGGAGTAGTTGGAGAACACCACCATGTTGGAGAACACGGTGAGCTTGTCCTTGAGCCCGGCGGCATCGATCAGGTAGGTACCGATCCAGTAGACGGCAAGCATCAGACCGTTCATGATGGTGTTCATCAGCGGCATCATGAACGCCATGACGCGGTTGGTGAACAGCTGGGTGTCGGTGAGGTCCTTGTTGGCCTTGGTGAATTTGGCTTCCTGGTAGTCCTCGGCGTTGTAGGCGCGCACCACACGCAGGCCGGTGAGGTTCTCGCGGGCCACGAGGTTGATGTTGTCGGTCAGGGCCTGCATGGCCTTGAATTTCGGCATGACCATGGCCATCATGATGACGATGGCCGCCAGCAGAATCACTACGGCGATTCCGGTGGCGAGCGTCCATTCGAAGCCTTCGCCGGCGATCTTGCACACGGCCCATACTGCCATAATCGGCGATTTGACGATGAGCTGCAGACCCATGGTGATGAACATCTGCACCTGCGTGACGTCGTTGGTGGAGCGGGTGATGAGGCTGGCGGTGGAGAACTTGCTCATTTCGGCCGGGCCGAAGGACTCGACCTTGCGGAATTCGAGCGAGCGCAGACGCTGGGTGAACGAGGCCGCCACGCGCGCAGCGATGTAGCCGGTGATGATGGCACACGCCGCGGATCCGAGCGAGATGAGCAGCATCTTGCCGCCGGCAATCCAAATGTCCTTCATGTGGCTGCCCGGCGTTTCGACCAGCGTGGTGATGTCTGACATATAGTCGGGCAGTTTCAGGTCGAAGTAGACCTGCCCGACGATGGTCACCAGAGCGATGAGCATCTGACCGATCTCCGCTTTGGAGAGGTATTTCATGATGCGAAGCATTGGTTTCCCCTTGTGTTGGTTGGGTTGGTTATTGGTTATTGACGATTGGTTCTTAAGTTGGCTGGGTTATCGGCGATTATCGGTTCACGATGTCTTAATAGTTTCTATTGTTTGATTACTTACACTGTGAGATATTACGCGCACTTCTGCATGTTCGCTGTGAGCGTCCTCAATTAGCCTTGCCGATTAGTTCTCCGCGCGCTTAGCTGCCATGTGTTCAGCCACGCGCTTGCCCCGCTCCACGAATGCCTCACGCACCTGTTCAGCAGTCGGCCGAGGCTGTCCCGGATGGCAAATCGACATATATGTGGTGAACTCAGACACCAGGTCAACGAATTCGCGCGTGCGCCGCTCCCCCATTTGCGAGAAAATCCAGCAAATCGCGGAACGCATTTCCTCTATCATCCGATGAGACTGCTCGCGCCCGGAATCAGTAAGATTCACGCGAATGATGCGCCGATCTTTGGGGTCAATGTCACGCGTGACCCAGCCCTTCTTCTCCAGAGACGACAGCACGGTGGAGATACGTCCGGAGCTTGCTTGCAGCGCCGATGCCAATTGCGATGGCGTTTGCGTCCCCTTCATGGACAGCTCCCGGAGCACGAACTGCTCACCATGGGCTCCACGAGTGAATTCCCTCTGCATTGTCGAACGATTGCCCCACACGCTGGCATACAGTTCACTAACTGCTTCCTGCTCAAATCCCATAAGAGCACCATCCATTCCCATTCGCCACACGGCAGAGCACCGCAAACACCCCAAGAATATCTCACACCGTAAACAATTCATTACTAGAAACTATTTTTGGAACGCATAATGCACACACTCCACGCTCTTTGATATTCTGAAAGCCGCATAGATATTCACTTCGGGGCGTCGTCTAAGAATATTTGCTGGGCCAACGGTAGCGACGTTGGCATTGTGCTCCATGAGGTATCTGGTCGAAAAGGCGGACGAAGACAGACCAGTTGGGCGGAGCGCGCCCATACCTCAAAACCATTGCAATTATTGGCTTTGACCATTTTCGTGGAGTCACGAAAATGGTCATGAAAAACATAAGGACACACCCATGAACCGCGACGAAATCACACGCAAAACCAGCGAACTCAGCACTATCGCACACACCACCGAGGACTCCAAAGTTGAGTATTGGTATGCACGCGAGCTAATGACCTATATGGGGTACGACAGATGGGAAAACTTCAGCAAAGCTATTACACGAGCCAAGCAAGCTTGCGACAATTCCGGCGTATCCGTTGAATCCCATTTCCGTGACACTACGCGAGACGTGACTCTCGGCAGCGGTGCCACCCGCTCCATCGCGGACGTCAAGCTCACCCGATACGCCTGCTATCTCATTGCTCAAAACGGTGATCCAAAGAAAGAAGAAGTGGCACTTCTCCAGAGCTATTTTGCCGTTCAGACTCGCAAAACGGAAATCATTGAGCAACGCATGGGAGAAATCAGCCGGCTCGCCGGCCGAGAGGCCCTTGCCACTGCAGAGAAGAAACTCTATCCGTATACCCAAATCACACACAACAAAACCGCACAAGAGCACATGTACACGCCCAACCACGCCGCAGAACGCCGGCAAGGATGTGATACAGGCCACAGAAAGCGTTGTACCGCCCAGGCAATGCAACAATTGTCCGCTATGCTCTGAAGGCAGATGGCGGCACGGATGCCATCCCAAAGAGGGGGTATGACCATGATTCGGGGTATGAACCTATGCAGCATCGCCGGCTGCACGCACGAAGCAGAAGAAGCGGGCATGTGCAACATGCATTTCACATCAGCGCTGGTTCACGGAGCGCTGCACTACACTGCGGGCGGACGTCCGTCGCACTGCTGAGCGCAACAACAAAGCAAAACAACCAGTAACGCTCAACGGCTTCCACATGTTCATGCTCTAATTGCATGTACTTGCAGACACAATGGCCGGTCTGAGCCAGCTGCCCTCGCATGGAGCAGCTGGCTCAGACCGGCCATTATTGTTGCTTTGTACTGTTTGCACTGTATTGCGCCTGCATTGCGCAAGCTCGGGCGCACTCGCTGAGTGGCGTGAATCGCAGATTGCTCAATAGCAACGCAATCCACGCTACTCAGCAGTTGCCATGGTTATGCGCGGCGTTTGCGGATGACGAGCAAGGCACCAGCCGCAGCTGCCAGCGCCACAACCACGACCGCAATGGCAGCCACGGCAGCACCCGTATTCGAAAGGGGCGCAGCGCCATTAGCAGCCGGCTCATTCGTGGCAGTGTTACCGGGCTTAGCAGTGTTGCCAGGATTGTTGGTATCGCCGGGCTTCTGCTCTCCAGGGCCGGGAGTGACCTCCGTGGCTGTGACCGTGACTTCGAACGTCGCGTTCACGCCACGATAAGAGACGGTGATGGTCTTCGTGCCTGCGGTGGCAGAATCAAAGCCAGTGAACTTCAGATCACCATCAGTTGGATCAATCAGCTTGCGCAGCGTTTCGGTATCGCCGACTTTGTAAATGGCGGATACCTTCACATCGGCAGCGTTGAACTTATCGCCTACCTGATAGGAATCCTTGGTCACTTCCACAGCAAGCTCGGCCAACTGAGGCAGTTCGCCGAATGTCACTGTGTAGGTTTCCGCCGTGCCATCCTCAGCAGTCACAGTCACCGTGGCCACGCCACTGTTCTCGGTCGAAGCCTGCTCCACCTGCACCGTAGCCTTCGCGTCAGCAGCAGTCGCCTCCACCGTCGGGTAAGAAGCAGCGTCTCCGGCCAGCGCACCGGCATATTCGGTGATATCCGCGGAGAATCCGTCAACCGTCTTGCCATCCACAGTCAGATCAGCAAGATTGGCGTTACTAGACGGCTGCGGCTCTGGCGTTGCTTCACCTTCGGCGATGCGTACTTCAGCGATCTTGGCATAGTCATTGCCATCGGCATAGGTGAAGTTGAGGCGAATGCCCTTGGTGGCGGGCAGAGCGCTCACATCGGCTTCCGTCACGGCTCCAGCAGCACCATTCACAGTGACTGCCGGCAGCGTGGCATCAGTCCACGTGGCGTTGTCTTCAGCTAGGTACGATACAGTGAAGCTCTTCGGAGCGGCCTCGCCCTTGGCCTTATCCACCGCAACGCTGAGCTTGCCCAGCTGATATGCCTTATCGAAGGTGTAGCTGAGCCACGGCGAGGTGTCGCCGGTGCCCCAGTTCGACCAGTTGGTGCTCAGATTGTTGTCGCAAGTCAGGTCGGCCGTAGAAGCGGAGGCCCAGCTGCTGGCCGGCTCATACTTCGAGGCTGCGGCGGACGAGCAGAACAACCGGGCAAGGTTGCTTTCCACAGTCACGGTGAGCGTGGCAGTTACTGAAGAATCAGTGACAAGGCGTACCGTCACGGTTTGCTCGCCCAATTTGGTGGTGTCGAAGCCTTCCAACGTGTATTCATCTGGCTCCAGTACACGCGTCTTGCCATTGGTGAGCGTAGCGGTAACCGTCACGTCCTTATGCGCGAGCGTCTGCCTCTTGGCGATAGTGGTTTCAGGGCCCTTGGCCGCGATGGACTCCACAGCAGCAGTCTGCGAACCGAACGCAGTGCCGTTGAAGGCCACGGTGAATGCGCCGGCATTGCTGTTCGACGTGGCGAAAGCACCGGCATCGAGCCCGGTTACGTCCGCACCGGTCAGCGTTACCGTAGCGACATCCTGCCATTCATCGTTCGCGGAAGCACGCCAGTAGCCTTTCAGAGTATCGGTTGAGATGCGCTCCAGCTTGAGCTGCACTTGGTCGCCGAAGCCGGTACCAACATGCGATGTTTCCTTATCGATGTAGCCATCGGCATTGGAATCGTACTGCATGTAAACGCCGCTTAGGCTGGCAAGTAACGTGGCATATCCCTTGCCGCCGTTAGCGTCAGCAAGACCGTTACGGACCACCAGACCGGCGCGCGGATCGCCATTACCGCCCAAGTCGAGCGGCTTGACCGTGGTTTCCAGCGTTTCGTTCACGTCCAGAGCATCAGGCTGGTACACCGCACTGCCCTCGTTGCGATCCGTCCAGACGCCACGATTGGCGTTGTCCGTAATCGTGAAGTCATAAGCACCGCCGGACGCAGAAACCTGGCACGCGCTGCCGCCCTTCCAATGAGCTTCCTTCCAACTTCCGGAAATCGGGTTGGAGCAGGAAACATCGATGGTTCTACGGAATGTACGGCCCGGATTGAAGTTACTGCTCTCGGCAAGAGTGCCCGTAATGGTGTAGGCTCCCGGCACATTGAATGCGTAGGTGTTACCAGCAGCCTTGGTCGACTTGCTGACTGCCGTACCGCCTTCCACATTCCATGTCACCTTGGTAGCAATGGTATCGTCGCCTTCCTTGACGTTGACGGTGTCCGGCAGAGTAACGGTTCCGCCCGTGTTCACGGTCTTCGGGAGATCATCGCCGGTTTCCACAGTCCAGTTGACCAGCTTGCCCTTGGCGCTACCATGGTTGCCCCAATAGCTCAGATCCCAACCGTCGGGCTCGCCTTCTTGAGCAGGATTGTGCATTTCGATGGTGCCGTTCTCACCGATGGTCAGCGGCAGCCAAACATAGGTGGAATCGGCTTTACCGGAATCCCAACGGTCACCAAGGTAGATGAAGTGACCTTTCTCCTGGTCTACTGCGAGCACACTAGCCGACTGCGAACCGAATGTGGTGCCGCGGGTATCGCCCACGGACAACAGACCATCCGCGCCTTCCGGCATGTTGTTGTACCACGTGTTCTCGTTGACATCGTCCTTTTCCACGCCACGGGTCCAGTTTCCCAGCATGGAGTCGGCGGTGTAGTAGGTCTGCTTGTTCGGGGCCCAGCCGGTTGCACCAGATGCGATGATGTTGTAACGCCCGTCATATTGGAATACGGCAGGAGCTTCCAGCGAACCATTTTGTTTGACGATTTGGAAATCTTCGCCACGCACCGGGGCATCCGTAGTAGCGTCTGCAAGAATGTATGGGTACTGCCCGTCAGCAGAGTACTGCTTTTGTCCCTCGGACTGGTCCACATTCGTGGTCTTGACTACATTGGTGTAATCATCGTTGAGCTTGGCGATGTACAGCGTGGCATTGGCTTCGGAAGAATACAGTACATAGGCACTGTCGTCCTTCGGGTCCACGAACACAGTCATATCGCGGCTGTCACCGTTCTCACCCCAGCTGGGGTTACCTGCGGCTTCTTTCCAATTGTTCTGGTTAGGCAAACGATAGGCACCCACCATAGTGAACGGGCCCGCCGGATTGTCGGAAACAGCCACGCCCGCAAGTGCACGTGCATAGTTGGAACCGCCCGGCGTGGTGCTTCCATCGGAATGCCACCACAGCACGTATTGCTTGTTCTTCTTGTTGTAGATGATCTTCGGACGCTCGAAAATGCCCTGTACGGAATCAACCGCGCCATCACCATCCTGATCGGGGTTGGTGTTGAGGTACGGGAAGATTGCGTCGGCCTTGGCAGCGTCCACACTGCCGTCGGACTTGGTCAGGTTGTAGGCCTTGTCGAAGTAGGCGTAATCGGCATTGCTCTTATCCGTCAACTGAGATTTGCTGGTCACCGCACGCAGCGCCACACCAAGGTCAGTCCAGTTGTATAGATCTGTCGACATATAAGCATGAACACCGGGGCTGTTGTCGTAACCGTTAGAACGGTCTTCGCCATACCAGTAGTAGGCGTCGCCAACCTTGACCACTTGGCCACCGTGCGCTTGGATGTGTGTGCCGCCATTATCATTGGCGTTCTTGGCATACCAATATGGCTGGAAGTAATCGCTAGCGTTCTTGCCCGGATCGGCTGTGGGCTGGAACTTGGTGTATGTCGGCACTTGGCCGATGGTAGGCAGGTAATCCACACCTGCCGCACTGGCACTTGCAGCGGCCAGCCCGCATGACAATAGCGTTGCCGCGGCGGTAATTGCCGCGATAAGAGCGCCCTTGCCCTTATTGTTTATCTTCATTGATTTGGTTCCTTGATTGATGATAACGGTTTTTTGAACAAACAGTTATGTCGCTATCCGCGAAGCCAGAAAAGGTTCGACAAATCAATATACCGATACTGAAAACTCAGTATTCAACTTGTCGGACCAATTATGGTCAAAGAGCGGAGGAACCGGCCGGCAATAGTCAATATTGCCGGCTTGTTCCTTCACCCATTACTGCGCGAGGGTGCTATGCACGCTTGCGCAGCATGAACAGTGCACCCGCGGCAGCGGCCAGCAGAGCGACAGCGCCAGCGATGGCGGCAACACTGGAACCGGTGTTGGCCACCGTGTTCTTGTTGCCGTTGCCGGTGGCACCGGGCTTGTTGGTGTTGCCGGGCTTCTGTTCTTCAGGGCCAGGGGCGACTGCGTTGGCCTTGACCGTGACGTTGAAGGTCGCGGTCACACCACGGTAGGAGACGGTAATCGCCTTCTTGCCTGCGGTGGTGGAGTCGAACGAGCCAATCGCAAGCTGCGGGTCGTCAAGAGCGACCGGCACTTCCTTGGTCTTGTCGCCACTCTGGTAGACGGCAGTCACCTTCAGACCGGCGGTATCGAGCTTGTCGCCGATGGCGTACTCGGTCTTCGTGGGTCCGATCACCTTGAGCGAAGCCAAAGTGAAGGCGTTGAAGGTCACCGTGTAGGTCTTCGTCTCAGACTCGTCGGCTGAGGTCACCGTAATGGCGGCCTTGCCGCCAAGCTTGCCGTTCTCAACCGCGTCGCCAGTCACCTTGACGGCGGCGGCATTGTCGGTGGCGAAGGCCTGCAGCACCGGGTTTGCCTCGGCGTCGACCGGCAGATCAACCGTGTAGTCGGTCTTGGACGGGTCGAAGCCTTCAACGGTTTCGCCGTCAAGACGCAGGTCGCCCAGCGTGGCATCGGATGCTGGCTGCGGGGTGAGTACCGTGCTGTCTTGTGCGAACACCTGGATCTCAGCCACGTTGATGTACACCTTGGTGTCCTGCAATGTGTTAGTCAGGCGGATGGCCTTGGCCTTTACCGGGGTGCCGAGCACGAAGTCAACGGTCGGGGTGTCGGCGGCGGTGATGCCGTCGGAGCCAGAGCCGGCATCGCCGGCCTGTATCTTCCAGCCATCCTTGGTACCGACTCCATGCCATTCGCCAGCCTCATCCTGGTATTCCAGCGTCTGGCTCTTCGGCCAAGACGCACGACCATCGTAGTAGAAGAAGGTCTTCACTTCGGTGATGGTCTGAGCTTCGTCGAAGGTGAACGTGGCGACCGGGTCCACCGTCGAGGCGGTGGAAGCCCAAGTGGACCAACCCTTTGACGTAGTGTCACCATCGATGGCCTTGGAAGCGGAGGCACCCTCCTGGAAGTTCACCGAGAAGTTCGTGCCAGAGGCCGCGGCGATGTTCTTCGC
Organism: Bifidobacterium longum subsp. longum JCM 1217; assembly: GCF_000196555.1. Lineage (NCBI taxonomy): Bacteria > Bacillati > Actinomycetota > Actinomycetes > Bifidobacteriales > Bifidobacteriaceae > Bifidobacterium > Bifidobacterium longum. The sequence continues at coordinate 2,220,949 of NC_015067.1, forward strand.
AGCACCCTGAACCGGCGTCACGAATGCCTGAATTTCGGTGGCGTTCATGTAGTCGTTGTTCACGGTGTTCACAATGCGCATCTTCGTGGCATTCACTGTGCCCTTATCGGCCTTGAACGTCACCGTCTGGCCTGCGGCAGGCTTAACATCGCTACCGAATTGCATCCACGTCTCGCCATCAGTGGTGTACTCGGCCTTGGCGGAAGCCGGAGCCTTGTCACCATACGTAATGGTCACGCTGCTAAGCTCACACTCAGAGCCGAAGTCAATCGTGGCGGTCGGGCTGGCGGAATAGTCACCAGCAGAGTTCCACGTCACCCAGGCTTCAGCTGACGTGTCACCATCGGTGAGCTTCTTCCACTGATCGCCCTTGCTGTATTCCGTCTGCTGGTTGGTCACGGTCAGGTTGGAAGCAGTGTCGGCCACATTCTCAGGCGTGGCGGCGGTGACATAGATCGCGCCCTTCAGTGCAATCGTGGTCGCGTCGTCCAGCTGGTAAGTACCGGTCACGGCAATGTTGTCGCCAGCCTTGGCATCGGCGAGCTTGGTATCAAGCCCATCGAAGTTCCACGTAACCTTAGCCGCATCGCCCTCGAATGCAGGCGATGCCTTGACGTGTAGGTACACCGGCGCAGCCTCAAGCGCGGCCTTCGCCTCGCTCGCACTGGTGCCGGCCAGCACTGTAGCCGATACCGGATCGGAAACGGTGAGCGCGCCAACGTAGACCGTAGCGGTGACGTTGAACTCGTTGCCGTACACATCGGTGGCGGTAGCGGTGGCTTCGTAGGCGCCTTCCTTGGCCACATCGACCTTGGAAGTATCCCAGTTGGCAACCGTGGCCTTGCCTTCGCCCCAAGTGTAGTAGAGCGTGACTTCGACCGGAAGCACGGCCTTCTCGTTAACGGCGGTCTGCACGTTCACGGTCTTCTGGCTGGTCGGCGTTACATTGCGCAGAGTCCATGTCTGGTTGGCGGACGGCGAAGTGCCGCTCGGTGACTGCCACAAGCCAACCTTCGTGCCGACTGTGGTACCAGAGTTATCCACATCAAGGTTCGTCTTAGTCGCGGCATTGAGCAGCTGGTAGGTCGAACCATCGGAAGTGTTGAGAATCCACTTGGCAGCCGGGTCGGATTTAGCGGCCCCAACCGTTTCGTTGGAAAGCGCGTTCGTGCCATCCTTGGACACCAGCACCTTGCCTTCGGCGTTAGTAATCACATAAGCCTTGAGATCAGGGCGCTCGGAGTCGGTGGGCTGCTCGATCTGGGTAAAGGTCCAAGTCTGCTTCTTGGCGTTCTCGGCATCGGAAGCGACGTTGGCCAGGGACAGCGCGGAATCACCAGAAGTGGTATCAGCCACGGCCTTGCCGGACTGCTTACCAACGAGCTGGTAAGTGTCGCCGGTCTCGACGGCAGCATCCTTAGCGTAGCCGGTCACGCCAGTGAGCTGGATGGAGGCGATAGAACGGGCGGGCACAGTGACCGTAGCGGTCTTGGCAGCCTTGTCAATCATCACAGAGCCTTCAGCTTGCTTGACGTTGCTGGTCTTGGCGAAGACTTCCGGAGTGGCGGAATCGACACCCGCGTTCTTGTCTTCGGCAGAGGTTTCGGTGGTCAGGTAGAGCTCACCGTAAGCGTTGTCGGCAATCTCGCCGTACTTCGACAGGTCGATGACGAAGGTCTGGTCAGAGGTGCCGGAGTTGCGGTGGATGACGGTCTGCGTCTTGCCATCGTCGGAGGTGGCAGTCATGTTGTTGTCTTCATCGTTGTTGGCGATGACCTTGTCGCCCGCGTGGATGAAGTGGGTGATGGCCTTGACGCCGTTGTACTTGGCGTTTGCAATAACCGTGCACGGTTCAAGTCCATCGGTGGTACCGCCGTTGTTGTTCACGCGGCGCTCGGAGTAGAGCTTGCCGTCCATGCCAGCCACGGTGCAGTCGAAGTCGATGAGCACGGTGCCCCAGTTGGTGTTCTCACCGGCCGGATTCACATTCGAGCCCATCTGCATGTTGTAGAGGTCCTCGACCACCTGCCAGAAGGTGAAGTCCTTGGACTGCAGGCGGGTGACGTTGGAGCTGATCTTGCTCATCATGCCCAGCGCGTTGTCGAAACCGTACGGGTTGTAGGAGCCGGACTGCCAGGAGCCGTCCACCTCGCTCATCGACAGCTTCTTGCCGTCTGCCTGAGCGATATCGCGCGACTGCATCTGGTTGCTGTCGGAGTAGGCGTGAACGTTGTACTGGCCGATAAGGTCCTTGATCGCCTGCGGGTACTGGTTGTACGACTTGACGAAGTCGGCGGAGTTCGTGGCATCGGTGGCTGCGATGATGGTGTCATCATTGTCCTTGAGCGCCTCAGCGAGTGCGGTAATCGTCTGCTGCTGCTGGGCGTTGCTGACATGCATACCCTCCTGCGGCTTCTTCAGCGCGTTGGAGTATGGGGTGACGGACCTATCTTTGTCGGAGTAGTACTTATCCCAGTAGTTGTTAATGAGCTTGGTGTTGTCATCGCTCTCATCGGTGTACTTCGAAGCCATGTCGCCCGGAGTGCCCCAGTAACTGGTCTCGGACTCGTTGAACGGCTCGACCGTGTCAACGTTTGCGCCAAGGCTTTCGAGGTGCTCGACGTTCTTGGCCATGTACTGAGCGAATTTCTCAGGGTTTGCAAGATTATTGCTACCGGAGTTGCGTCCACCAGTGGCGTAACCGCTGTTGGTCAGGAACCACGGAGCGGAGTTGGCGAAGGCCTCTACATCGGTGATGTCGGGGTTATCGCCGGTGGCACCGCGCTCAATCCACCAGTCTTGGGCGGCGGACTTGGAGAAGTCATACTGGTTGTCGTCAGTCGGGTCGAATGCCGCAGCCAGCTTGTCTTTGTCGGCCTGCTTGGTGGTTACGCCATTGCCATACGTGCCGGAGCCGGTGGCGTCATCTTTCCACGTGCCAGGCACGGCAGCGCCTTGGCGCATGAATGGGTAGCCGTAGGCAACATCGGAGGCATTGCCGCCGCCCACGTTGTAGCGGGCCATGTTCAGGTCCAGTCCTTCATCACCGAAGATGGACTGGTAGAACTGTTCGCGCAGCTGCTTGCCGTATTCCACAGCCTTAGCCTTGGAAGCGTCATCGCCGAGATTGGTGGTGATGGCCGATTCCTCGCCGAGGCTGCCGGTGGCGTTGGCGAACCAAGCCAGCGAGGTGCCCCAGCCATCGAAACTGTTGGCATACCACGGGTTCGGGGTCACGGTAATGGCATCGTTATCAGCCGCATACGCAGTGCCGGCAACCGCAAACGCCCCTCCTCCCACTAGTGTTGCCGCCGCAACCATTGCAGCAAGCGATTTGCTCAGTACCCTCATTGGTCTCCTTAGTGTTCCTGCTGTCCGCCTTATACCGGAAAAATCGGCCTTTGCTTCACTGAGCCGGCCTCTTTGCCTGATACATGACCTACGTCGACTCCTTCTTTCGGCGCAGCCAAAATGTTTACGCAAACATTTTGATATGAGCGATTTTATCACAAAACCGTCACCCAGCAAACAACTTCAGAGACCACAAACGACGCACAAAGTCATGAGCCATTCGAATTGCGCTGGCCCAATCGCTACGAATCATATTTGCCGTAGCCCTTAAGTGAATCCCACTGCATCGAGATATCGCGCCCGCTATCCCTTCCGATAACGCCGACCACGCGTGTTGCCTTCAGCAATCAGCTTTCCTTGCGCAACTAAACCGTTTAGGAATTTGCGGACTGTTCTGTTATCGAGCTCTGTTATCTTGGCGAGTTCAGGTACAGTCACATAGTCAACCTCTGTCAAGCGTCGATTCATCGCCGACAGCATCGCTGCCCGCGAATCAATTTCACCCGATGCGGTTGCATCTGCTTTCTTACCATCCACACGTTCCCCGCCAATGAGCCTCGCACCCTCTTCGGCATCTTTCTCAACTACAGATCTCACGCTAGCAAAACCAGAACCATCCACGGTCTTCAGCGCAGGAACAATAGGAATCGTCGCCTCGAATATGTCACCATCGCGGAACTCAGGCTCTCGCTCAGTATATTGCCGGGACGCTCTTATCAGATTCCGCAGTCCGCTACCCAGCTGCTCGGCTATGCCGGTCTGCACAAACACATTAGCGATAATCGGATTCTTTGGCATTGGCGTGAACTCGCCCAGCTTCATTCGACCTTCAAAGAATGAGCGCGAAGCATTAACCGTCCGGATGGATTCATTATCAATGGTGACACGCGCCACCACCGGACTGGAATACTCCCGATGCATGAGGCTGTTTGCCACCAATTCACGGGCGATCATCGTACGCGGGCTCACTCGCTTATCGCCCTTTAACACAAAGCGGTCAGGCAGATTCCGCTCAGTAAATTCACGGAGTTGCTCGTACGAATCGAACAAGTTGGTCCGCACCATAAGTCGGTCATCGTATCGGTCAATATTGTCTCGCCGAACCACGGCATCAGTAATATACGCTGGGCAAACCGAGGAAATGACTTCATCCTTGCCCAAGAGCAGCACTGCAGCAAGATTAAAGCCCTCTTCGCCGGTCGTGTAATCACGATCGTATAGCTTGGCGCTGCGGAACAGTTCTTCGTCAGACATGGTTCCCCAAGGGTGCCCAGCTCGCTGAGCGACCGCCAGCTGCCGCATTCGCGCAATCAGCTCAGGACGCAAATCAAACGGAGTCACGTAACGGAAAATTCGCCGTTCGGAATAGTAGTTCTGCTTGCGAATATACATTTGACTAATCTGGATATCGCTTTCGATGTGTGTATCCACATCAGCAATGCGATCAAACACTGCGCCCTTGAACCGCACAACCGAAGAACTCGGAGCTACCCAAATACGAACAATAATCCGTTCGTCGTACTCGATATGTTCCGTTTCCACCATTGGAGCCGGTTCGAACATCTTACGATTAGACACTACGTTGACAACGTTGCGCTCTATCTCACTAACGCGCTTAGAATCGACGCCGAGCACTTGACCGTCATCGTCAACGCCAAGATAAATGCTGCCACCAGAACGATTGGCGAATGAGCATACAGTCTCAAAAGTATCCGTATGAGGCAATTCGCTGCAGCGCTTGAACTCGACCATAGATGATTCACCGGCCTGCAGCACTTGCATAAGTTCATCCTGCGTCATCGCATTCCGCCCTTCATAGCGATAATTCATACATTAGGACATGGCACTTATCGTATTTTAGCATCTAATTAGTACATTAGGACATTGTTTTATGTCCTAATGTACTAATTAGGCGGCTAATTGTACTAATAATTGCACACTGATGTACTAATCCGATGATCGAATGCACTAATTGTCCGCACAAATGCACTAATCGGATGACCGAATGTATCAATGAGACCTATAGGCAGCCGATTGGCTGACGATCAGCCCAGTCATTGGCTATCGGCCGCTAGCCAGTCAGCCGCCAACAGCCAACAGCCACCCAACCAATAGCCGCCAGCCAATCAGCCCGTCCAATCACTCCTTGTGTTCCAGTGCGGCCTTCAAATCGCGGCTACGGTAGCGTTCGCGCAGCATAGAGAATCCACCGAAGCCCACAAGCCACACCAGGCCGGCAATCGCGGAATTGCGCGTATCGTCCGCAAGGAACAACGTCAGGTAGATGAACACGAAGAACACGATTGCCACCGTATTGAGCACCTTCCACGCGGGCATGACGAACCCGTCCGGAATGAAATCAGCGGAACGGCGGTACCTGCGATGCGCCAGCAGCGTCAGGATGTAGATGAACAGGAACACCGCGGAGCTGGCGGACGAGAACAGCACGAACGCTCCGGACACACCGGGGATGGCGTTGACGATCGGCGACAGCAGTATCAGCGCCGCGGACACCAGGATGGCGCGGGCCGGCACCTTGCGATCGGACACCTTGCCGAGCTTGTTCAGCATCGGGTTCGGCGACACCTCGGACAGCTGGTACAGGTGGCGGCCAGCCGAGTACAGCAGCGAGTTCAGCGCGGAAGATGCGGCGGTGATCACCACGAAGAACACCAGCGCGGACGCCCAATTCAGCCCGGCGTACTGGAACACCATAATGAACGGGGAGGCAAAGGAGCCGTCCTCGTTCGGCTTGAACGAGGTCCACGGCACGATGCACATGATGGCCACCAGTGCGCCCACATAGAAGATGAGCACGCGCACGATAATCTCGTTGATGGCCTTGGGCAGCACCTTGCGCGGATTCTTGGTCTCGGAGACGGTGACGCCCACGAATTCAATCATCTCGTAGGCGAAGAACACCATCTGGAAGCTCATGAGGAAGGCCATCCAACCGTTCGGCGCGAACGAGAAGTTGGCGAACAGGTTGTCGAATCCGGCGTGGCCGGCCGGGCTCACGTGGTCCACGCCGTGAATCTGCACGGCTGGGTAATGGTAGCCGATCACGATCATGACCACGGCGGTGGCGATCATCGCGCAAATCAGCGTGATCTTGATCATCGAGAACCAGAATTCCACCTCGCCGAACACCTTGACGGCAATCAGGTTGATGGAGACCAGCGACACCAGGAAACACAGCTCGATCAGCCATTTCCAATGGGTCAGGTCGATGCCGAACGTGTCGAAGAAGGTGATGAAGTACGTGGAGACGGCCGTGATCTCGGTCATGCCCAGCAGCACGAGCGCGGCCCAATACGTCCAGCCGGCGAAATGCCCCCACCCGTTGCCAAGGTAACGGGTGATGAAATTGATGAAGGTGTGCTGGCTGGGGTCACGGTACATCATTTCGCCGATGGCGCGCATCAGGAAGAACATGATGACACCGACCAGAATGTACACGAAGATGATCGAGGGGCCGGTTAGCGAGATTGACTTACCCGAGCCCAGGAACAGGCCGGTGCCGATGGTGCCGCCAATGGCGATGAACTGTACGTGGCGATTGCTCAGGCCACGCTCCATCTCGTTGGTCTGGTCCAGGCTTTCGACAGACTTGAGTTTGCCCGTAGCCTGCTGTGTACCACCATTCACATTCGTATCGGCCATACTGATTTCATTTCTCTTCTCTGCCGCCCGATTGTTACGCACCAGACGCGATACTCGTTCAAAACAAGTTCAAACTGTATCACCGAAATATGTCACGAAAACCGCTCAGCTCAAGAATACATGCGATGATACTGTAAATATTCCGCCAAAAAGTTCAATTCATCAACACCAAATTGAACTTCTACCTCTATTCCACGGACTTGAGCGAGCTGACCGGGTCTACGCGATCGAGCACTGGGTTGGTGAACAGCTGCACCAGCAGCGCGAACGCCAGCGTCGCCACCACGGCAATCGCATAGCTGTGCCAGTGCACTTCCACTTCGAAATACAGCGACGGCATATTCAACGCAGCAGTCAGTAATCCGCCTATCCACCTGCCAAGCGGCAGACCAACCACCACACCCATACCGGTCAATATCATCATCTCGCGGTTCACGTAGTTGTGCACCTCGCGGTCATAGAAGCCCAGCACCTTCAGTGTGGCCATCTCGCGGATGCGTTCGGACACGTTCGTATTGGCCAACGTAAACAGCACCACCAGCGCCAGGCCGCCGGCGAGCCCCACAATCAGCGCCACCACGGCACCCATCAAATCGAACTTAAACGTGGCGGCCAGATGCGCACAGCTCACGGCCTTGAGCACCGACGATTCCTCGCCCAACCGATCCGCATATTCGGCCTGTTCGGTCTCGGAACCTTTCAGCTTGGCGAGCATCGCGTTCCACGTCAAGGTCGAGGCAGTGCCATCTCCCGAAGCCGAAGACGTCACACCGTCGGCCGCAAACTTCTGGTCGTACAGTCGCTCACTGATGTACACATCAGAGCCGATGAGGTTGCGCGTCACCGCCGCAACCTTCACCTTGGCCCGCCCGCTGCCGCCATTGCTCAACGTGACGGTGTCGCCCGCATGAATATCCAACGAATTGGCTGCGGACTTCGCCACAATCACACCACTATCGTCCAGCGCTACAGTGCCGCCACCCGCTTTGCCGAAGATATTGGGCAGCTCGAACCACCCATCGTCACCGGCCTCTTCCAGCGTGACCATGTCGTTCAGTTTGTTCAACGAATTGTTGGGCACCGTCATCAGCTGCACGGTTTCGCTTTCCTGCGCCGCATTGCTCATCTCGCCGCTATCCACGCGCAGATTCAGCGTTTCGGTGGCCCGGCCATCTTGTGCCACCTGCTTGCGCATCGCGGCGGCGTCATCGTCATTGGCCACCACCATCAAGTCATACTGGTAGATCTGCTCATATTGCTTGACGCCAGTCGTGTCGACGGTGTCGTTAATCGCAAATCCGCAGATAATCAGCGCTGTGCAACCAGCCACGCCGCCCACGGTCATAATCAAACGCGACTTGAATCGGAAGATATTGCGCGCAGTGACTTTGCCGAGGAAGTTCAGCCGGCTCCATACCGGGCGAATCCGCTCCAACAATATGCGAGCGCCCGCCTTCGGCGCCTTCGGGCGCATCAGCGCGGCGGGCGTGTGCCGTATCTCCTCGCGGCAGGCGAGCGCGGTGACCACGCCCACACCGACCACGAACAGCACGATGCCGGCCGAGCCGTACAGCCAGTCGTATTCAAGTCGCACACCGGGCAATATATACAGTCCCTCAATCACCACCATCAGGAATGCCGGGATGCCGAGGAATCCGACCAGCAGACCGATGCCGCCGCCGACCAAGCAGGCGAGCAACGCGAACAGCAGATACCGGCTGGACACGGCGAGTCCGCCATAGCCGAGTCCAAGGTAGGTGCCGATAAGTCCGCGATCTTCCTCGACCATGCGGGTCATGGTGGTCAGGCTCATGAGCACGGCGACCAGCAGGAACACAATCGGGAATGCGCGGCCGATGGATTCGATGGAACTGACATCTGATTTGAGCGAGCTGAATCCGTCGATCGAAGCGCGCGTCTGCACATACCAACGTGCGTTGGCCACATCGTCGATGCGCCGTTGCTGCTTGGCGAATTCGCTTTCCGCTTCGCTTCGCATCGCATCGAGTGCAGACTGCGCATCATCCAGTTTCGCCTTGCCGTCCGCGAGCTGTTGTTCGCCTTCTTCCAGCTGCCGCTCGCCTTCTTCAAGCTGCCGCTTGCCGCTGGCCAGTTGGGCGGCCTGCGCTTCAAGTTGCGCCGACTGGGTTTCGAGGGTTGCGGCATTCGCTTCGAGTTCCGCGGATTTGGTATTGAGCTGTGCCTCTCCTGCAGCCGCTTCCTGTTCCTTGGCGGTCAGTTGCGCGTTCTGCTGGTCCAAGGTGGATTGTGCGGGGGCAATGGTTTCGTTTAATGTGCGCTGCAAATCGGCTTTCTGCTGGGCCAGACTGTCTCGCTGCGTTTGCAGTTCCGTTTGCTTGGCGGTCAGCTGTTGCCGCAGATCGCTGATTGACGGCACTTCAGGCAGGGTAATGCCAAGGCGCGCGAGCAGTTGCTTGATGGCCTGCCATGTGGGTGAGTTGAGGTCGATATTCGGGTCAAGTTGCGCCAGTAGATTGTCGGCCTGTTGAATCATGGACAGCATCTGATCAATTTGCGCCATGCCTTGGTCGATTTGGGTAATGCCCTGTTCGATTTTCGTGCGATTGGCAGTCAGTTCCGTTTGCGCCGCATCGAGCTGTTTGCGAGCCGAGGTGAGCTGCGCTTTGCCCGATTCGAGCTGGGTGCGCGCTTCGGCTATCTGCTGGCGACCTTGCGCGATCTGTTGACGGGCCGATGCAATCTGCGCACGTCCATCGGCGAGCTGCCGTTCGCCATCGGTAATGGTTGTCCTGTTGTTCTCCAATTCGGTACGGCTATCTTGCAATGTCGTTTTGTTGGCTTCCAGCTCGGCCCAGTTGTCGTCGATCTGCTTCTGGGCTTCGTCCAGCTGCTCGTTGGCCTCGTCTTTGGCATCATCCAGTTTGCGCTGCGCGCTGGAGACGATCTGTTGACGACGGGCTTTCTGGCGTGTGGTCTGTATCTGATGTTCGATACGGTCGGCCACGGTTTTGACGGCTTCATCGTAGGCATCGGAAAACGTGTCAAAATCGGACGCACCAGTGACGGCAACCGATATCGCAGTGTATATATTGCCGGTCACGCCGTCGCTGGGTGCAAAGAACGTATAGTCCTCGGATGAGGTGGACCGGAAGGAGGTCATGCCCGAATAGCCGTCTGGATTGTTGAGGTCGCGCGGGTCGAGTACGACGCCGGTGATGGTGAGTTTCGTGGGGAACTGCGGGGATTGCTCGGCGTCGGCGTCCGTATTGGCGGCGGACTTCGCATCGGATGCCGAGGCATTGGCGGCGACACCTACCGTATCGGCATTATTGGAATCGTCAGTCTCCGTGGCCGCTACCGATATGACGGATGAAGAGGTGTCTTGTGGCGTCACAGTAATGGTGCCGCCAATCTTGAGTCCGCTATCGTTCAGGAATTGCTGCGTAACCGCCACTTCGCCGGCCTTGTTCGGCAGTTTGCCCTGCCGTATGTACGGCTGATCAAGCCCTTCGGTACCGATTTCCTGCATGGTCACGGTTTTCTTGGTGCCGTCCACCAACGTGGTCACCGTCTGAGAACGTTCGGGCTGCACGGTTTGCACACCGTCGATTCGGCGCAGTGCCGCTGCATCATCACCGGTCAGGCCGTATGTGGATAGCACCTGCAGGTCATGCAGTCCCTGCTGATCGTAAAAACGACCGGCCGCCAGAAAAGCATCGCGGCATCCGGCGTAGATGCCGGTCAGCACGGCCACGCCAAGCAGCGTAATGACGGCGATCGAGACGAACCTCTTCCAGCTGCGCAGCCAGCAACGCAACGTATCTTTGGCAAATACCGCAGAAACGCCCGCTCCTCGACCGCCGCTATCGTCGAGGTTCCGCCGTTTCACAGAATGTTTCACAGGTTGTTTCACGAATCGCCTCGCTTGTTTCACGGGGCGTTTCACAGAGTGTCTTGCAGTGAGCATCGCCAATCACCTACCATTCGATATCGGCGATGGGCCGCGGCGTTGCGTTGACCTCCTCGCTGGTCACCTTGCCGGAGCGGAAGCGAATCACTTTGTGAGCCATCGGTGCAAGCGCGGAATTATGCGTGATGATCATTACGGTCATGCCTTGTGTTTGGCAAATATCCTGCAGCAACTGCAGCACTTCCTTGCCGGTCTCGTAATCGAGCGCACCGGTCGGCTCATCGCACAACAGCAGCTTCGGCTTTTTGGCAATCGCGCGGGCGATGGATACACGCTGTTGTTCGCCGCCGGACAGTTGCGCTGGGAAGTTCCCCATGCGCTCCCCCAACCCGACCTTGTACAAGGTTTCCACCGGGTCGAAATGGTCGGGGCAAATCTGTGAGGCAAGCTCCACGTTTTCCAGCGCGGTAAGGTTCGGCACAAGATTGTAGAACTGGAAAACGAAGCCGATGTCGTTGCGCCGGTAGGTCACCAGTCCCTTTTTCCGCAGGCCCGTAATATCGCGCCCGCCGACCACTACGCGGCCGGTTGTGGCGGTATCCATGCCGCCCAGAATGTTCAATGCCGTGGTTTTGCCGGCACCGGACTGTCCCAGAATCACGCTTAATTCGCCTTGTTCGGCGGTAAAGCTGGCCTCGTCGAGCGCGCGAATCACACTGCTACCAGAAGGATATTCCTTGACCACATGGTCGAATTCGATATACGCCATCGCACACCTCCAACGCGCTCGTGGCAGCCACCTAGCCCCATAGGCCCCGCCAAAACTTCCTGCTATACTCAAGTAAAACAACACTGTGTCGGTTCTGCAACCAACAGTTGGATTGTGGGTTGTCGGAATTTGGGGAGAAGGCCATGGCCAAAGAATTGACGGAAAGCCGCCGCACCCGCTACACGAGACGTGCCATGCAGGACGCGCTTATCGAGTTGCTGCGCAATCAGCCGCTCGGCTCCATCACCGTTAAAGCGTTGTGCGAGCGGGCCGATGTGAATCGTTCCACGTTTTACGCGCATTATGCGAGCATCGAGGAACTGCTGCACGACATTGAAGACGAAACCATGGCCTGGGTCACCACCGCACTCGAACAGCTACTCGCCCAGCCAGATTCTGCCGGCATCGAGCATGTTATTGAGCGCATCTGCCAGTACATTGCCGACAATCGCAAGCATCTGCAGGTATTGATGAGCCCGAAAGCGGATATCGGCTTCCAGCAGCAGCTGCTGGGATTGATTTACAGCCAGCGCGGCGTAGGCGAACAGTTGCAATCTTCGGCGGGTTACCCAGCCGAGGCGCAGATGCGTATGCGATTCGCCGTGTCCGGCAGCATTGGGCTTTTGCAATATTGGCTCGCCACCGATCTCGCGGCCTCTCCCGAATCGGTGTCCCACACCATCTTCACCATGTGTATGCCTGCCACGCAGTGAACACGGTGAATTCAGTGAACTCAGTGAAGCGTGCGGTTTCATAAGCATCGCTCGCTATAGCTTCGCCTGCTCACCGGCCGCGCCCACGCCCGCGCTTGCGATAGCGCACAAATAGACGATTGACCATTTCTGAGACGATACGGCGGCATAGAATAACGAACGTTGCGCATCGCGGCAAGCCCCGCGTGCGCCAAAACCCAAGAAATGTGAGAGAAGGGCACAATGAGTACTGCTGATGCGCCTAAGAAGCCGCGCGAAACCGACGACGTGCCGGTGCCGGCCACGCTGCGCAAGTCACTGAAGAACCGTCATATCCAGCTGATTGCACTGGGCGGCGCCATCGGAACCGGCCTGTTCTATGGTTCCAGCGAATCCATCGCGCTGGCCGGCCCCTCGATTCTGCTCGCCTACTTGGTTGGCGGCTTCGCAATCTTCATGATCGTGCGCGCGCTGAGCGAAATGTCCGTTGAGGATCCGAAGGCGGGCGCGTTCAGCTACTACGCCACTCGCTACTGGTCCAAGCGCGCCGGCTTCATCTCCGGTTGGAACTACTGGTTCAATTACATCCTCGTCTCGATGGTTGAGCTGTCCGTGGTGGGCAAATTCGTAAACTACTGGTTCCCGGCGATTCCGACATGGGTGTCGGCGGCCGTGTTCTTGGTGATTATCTGCGCCGCCAACCTGCTGGGCGTCTCCAAGTTCGGTGAGTTCGAGTTCTGGTTCGCCATTATCAAGATTGTGGCCGTGATCGCCATGATCGTCGGCGGCCTGGCCGTCATCATCTTCGCTCTGCCCACCGCATCCGGCATCAAAGCGAGCTTTGCCAACTGGTTCACCTTGGAAGGGGGCTTCTTCCCGAACGGTCTCATGGAGCAGACTAAGGACGGCACCTGGACCGGCCTGTTGATGGCGCTTGTCGTGGTGATGTTCAGCTTCGGCGGCACCGAGCTCATCGGCATCACCGCCGGCGAAACCGAGGACCCTCGTCGTACGATTCCCCGCGCCACCAATGACATTATCTGGCGAATTCTCGTGTTCTACATTGGCGCGCTCGGCGTAATCATGGCCGTAATACCGTGGAACACCATCGGCGGAGACGATGTTCCCAGCCCGTTCGTGCAAATCTTCGATTCCGTGGGCATCCACGCGGCCGCCGGCATCCTCAACTTCGTGTGCCTGACCGCTGTGATGAGCGTCTACAACTCCGGCCTGTACGCCAACTCCCGCATGCTGTATTCGCTGGCCAAACAAGGCAATGCACCCGCGTATCTGGGCAAGCTCAACGCTAAGGGCGTGCCGGTGGCCGGCGTGCTGACGTCCGCCGTGATCACCGCCATCGCCGTGGTCGTGGTGTTCGTGTGGCCTGAGTTCGCGTTCAACTATCTGATGTCGATTGCCACCATCGCCGGCATCATCAACTGGACGATGATCATGTTCACCGAAATGAAGTTCCGTAAGGTGGTCGCCGCGGGCGGCGCTCCCGAGGATTCCGAACTGGCAGGCAAGTCCGGCAAGGAAGCGCTCGACGCGATTCACTTCAAGCTGCCGTTCGCTAAGGTGACCCCGTGGGTGGTGTTGGCGTTCTTGGCACTGGTGGTGGTGCTCATGTGCTTCTCCGCCAGCTACCGCGTCGCCGTTATCGCCGGCGTGATCTGGCTCGCCATTCTCTTCGCCGCCTACCAGATCACTCAGGCGAAGCGATAAGCCCCCTATTGCAAAAAACTCTCACTGAGGGATGCCCAGCGAGAGTTTTTTGCAAAATCAGGCCACTCGTTGCAAATTTCTCTCACTGACTAAGCGTCAGTGAGAGTTTTTTGCAATTGGGGTCAGATTTGACGCTTGCGCCAGATGATGAGGGCAGCGCCAGCGGCGGCTAGGAGGGCCATGAGGGCTACTGCGCCGAGGATGGCGGCACCGGTGTTGGCGGTTTCGTCGGCCTTGGGCTGTTCGGCGGTGGGCTTGGCCACGTTGACCGCGTCCCAGACCAGCGAATCGTCAGCGAACTGGACAGCGAACTTCGTGGCGCCCAGCTTCAGGTCGGCGGGCACAGTCACCACCACAGTGCCGTCCTTGGAGACGGTCACACCGGAGGCGACCAGCACGGCCTTGCCGTTGGAGAAGGCGTACACGTTCACCGTCTTGCCTGCGAATGCCTTGCCCACGTTCAACGTCAGCTTGGCACCCGGCTTTATGGATTCGGCGGTGATGAGGTCGTCCACATGGTTCGCGTCAGTCAGATCCTTCTCTGCCGGGGCGGGCTGCTCCGGCTTGCTCGGCTGCTCAGGCTGCTCTGGCTCGGTGGTGGTCTTCTTGGTGACGGTCACCGCGACGGAAGCGGACTTGGTGGCGTCTTCGGTAGACGTGGCGGTAATAGTTGCATTACCTTCAGCCACGGCCTTGACGTTGCCGTTCGCATCCACGGTTGCGATCTTCTCGTCGGAGGAGGTCCAGGTCACGGTCTTGGCGATATCACCGGTCACCGTCACGTCGGCGGTGAGAGTCGCTTCGCCGCCAACCTTGAGCTCCAGCTTGCCGTCCTTGACCTCGCTACCTGTGATGGCGACGGAATCAACGGAAGGTGCCGGAGGAACGACCGGGTCGGTAACAGTCACGGTGATGGAAGCGGTCTTGCCGCCTGCGGTCGCGGTTACTGTTGCGGTGCCAGCCTTGACGGCCTTCACGAGACCGGTCTTGTCAACGGTCACGGCATCGCCCTCGACCGACCACGAGACCGCAGCATCATCTGCATCCGTCGGAGTGACAGTAGCAGTGAGCTTCACGGACTTGCCGGTTTCCAGAGCCAACTTGCCTTCAGCCACACCGTCGCCGAAAATGGCGATGGACTCGACCGGTACAGTCTTCTTGACCAGCTTGACCGTGTAGGTCTCGGTGGTCTTGCCGTCTGCGGCGGTGACGATGACCGTCACCACACCGTCATTGACGTTCACCTTGGCAGTGGCGCCGGAGTCGTTGGCCTCAAATACCACATCCGAAGCCTTAACAGCGGTCGGATCATCAACGGTCAGCGAAGCACCGTCCTCAGTAGCGGCAGCCGCAAGGTCAACTGTCTGACCGGCCACGGTGAGGGACTTCAGCGTGGCATCGCTGGACGGAGTCGGAGTCGGCTCGTCACCCTTGTCCGGGTTGAAGAGATCGGCGGCGGTGACGGCACGGTTCCATACCTTGAAGTTGTCGATCTGACCACCGAAGTACGGGTCGTTATAGAACGACTTACCGAGGTAACCGGCAATGTTGTTTGTGCCAACAAAGTCGGCGGCGGTCAGCGTGGTCGAGACCTGCTTGATCAGTTCGCCGTCAAGGTAGTAGGCAATGGACTTACCGCCCTTAACCACCACATCCACGTGAACCCACGTGTTCTTGGCCGGAGTGGAACCGGCAAGCTGAGTCTGGGTACCGGACTTCGAGGCCTCGACTCGTGTATTGGAACCACAGGAGACGATGTTCACCAAATAATCCTTGGTGTCCTTGCCCAACGCCCACGGGTAGATGCAGGTGTTGTTGCCGTCCCACTGGTAGTCGGCGGAAATGGTGATGTCCTTCTGGCTGGCATCAATCAGGCCGGCCGGAATCTGCACGTACGGAGACGCGGAGCCCTTGTCACCACCGGTCAGGGTGAGCGCCTTGCCATTGTCGGCATGGTCGCTTGCCGATGCGCCATCGTTCACGACCTTACCGTCGAGCTTGTCGCCTGCGGTACCAGTGTTGTCGATAGTGCCGTCCTTGACGATGGTGTCCGTGTCGAAGGTGTACTCAAGCACCGGATCACTGGCGGCGGGCACAGTGGCGTCGCCACGCACGATCTGCACCGAGTAGTGCTTCACGGCCTTGTGATCCTGCGCGTAGGAAGTGATTTCCACAGTGGTCACGTCGTCGGTCAGCGCGATGGTGCGGGCCTTGGTGTCATCGATGATGATGCCATCGACCTTGACGTAGGCACCGGCATCCTTCACGCCGATGGTGGCATCGACGGACTCAGTACCGGCCGGAACGGTGAGCGTGTACTGGGTCTTGGAACCATCGAAGGTCGGGTCAAGAGTGCCCTTGTCGAAGGAAAGCGACTTCAGCGAGGCATCGGTAGACAACGCCGCAGCGTTCTGCATGCGCACGCCGTATACGCCGCCGACGAGACCGCCGGTGGACTTGAACAGCACGCGCACCTTGCCGTCCTTGGCCTCGGCAATCAGGTCGGCGGGCAGTTGCTGGACATCCCAGTAGAAGGCCTTCAAGCCCTTGTTCTCGATCGTGACGGTGTAGGTCTTCGCGTTGGCGGAGACCTCGCCCTTCGAGTTGTCGGCGACCGGGGTCGGATCCACGATCATGCTGAACGTGCGGCCCGCATCGGCGGACTGGTACTGGACGCTCAGGTAGTTCTTGGCATCGGCCTCAGTGTTCACCTTGAGATCGTAGCTGAACCAGCCGTCGGCCTTGGCGTCACGGTACTGCTTGTCCTCGTAGGTGCCGGCGTTGGAGTCGTCGGACTTAGCGGCGTTGTGAGCGAGCTCCTGCTGGAACTCGTTGTCGAAGGCGTCAACCGCGTCGATGATGATCGACTGGGTTGCAGCGTCGGTCTTCTTCTTGAAGATGTTGTTCTGGTAGGTTTCGGAATCGACCTCGGCCATATCCCAGTAGATCGCGTACGTGGTCTTGTACGTGGAGTAGTAGGGTTGGAGCGTGAGGTCGGCGGCGTCACCGTCAACATTGGCGAACTTGAAGCTCAGGGTTTCGCGGTTGCCGGTGTTCGGATCGTCGGTACGCACGAGGTTGCTGCCTTCGGACGCGTCCTCCTTGATGCCCTTGAGCCAGTCAGTGACCGAGCCAGAGGTCGGGATGACCGCAGCCTTGGCGTTGGCCTCGGAATCGTAGTTGGCCACGCGCACCTTGACACCACCGTAGGAGTAGTTCGTCTTGTAGTTGGTATCGGTCAGCGCACCGGCGAGTACGACCGGGCCGTACTGGAAGGCGACCCAATCCTTGTTGTCGGCGGCATCGATGGCCTGCAACTTAGCGGGCAAGGTGTAGGTAATCTTGGCGCCATCCTTGATGGCGACCGTCACCCAACCGTTCTCGTCCTTAGTCAGAGCCTGCTCAGTACCGTCAACAACGAGCTTCACACCATTGGTGATGGCCCAGTCCGGCACGCGCAACTTGAGGTTCGCGGAACCGGTACCGGAGACTTCGAACGTGACGTCCTCGGTTTTCGGCACATTGGCGGTCTGCGTGATGGTCAGGTTGTGGCGTGTGTCCGTGTAGGTGGACGACCAGAACATATTCACGTAAACATTGTTCTCGTCGGTGAAGTAGAAAGAATCGTTGAGCTTGGCGAAGTTCTCGATACCGGTACCCTGGCAGCACCAATACTCGCCAATCGCGCCGCCGAACCAGTCGGCGTCGTAGTCGGTGCCGGTGATGCCGAATACCTTCGGGTAGCCGGCCTTCATCGGCTGGAAGTACGTGGTCATACCGGTTTCCGGGTTCTGGGAGGCCACGATCGCGTTGATGAACGTGTGCTCGTAGTACTCGGAGTACTTGGAATCCTTGGTCACCTGGAACAGGATGCGGGCCAGCTTGAGCATGTTGTACTCGTTGCAGGTCTCCACGGTGGAGAAGTTGCGGTAGCCGCCGTTCTGGTCGCCGTTCTGGGTGGCGTCCTTCCACAGTTCACCGGCCACGTGGAAGTGCTCGGACTGCGAGTTGCCGCCGTTCACATAGGTGTGATCCTTCACAACGATATCGAAGAAGTTCTGCGCAGCCTTCAGGTACAGGCTGGTGAGCTTGCCTCGCTCGTCGGCGGAAAGGCTGTTGTACAGGTCCTCATCCTCGGTGTAGGCCACGTATCGCTGCATGGCACCGGTGAGCTTCGGAATCGTGGTGTTGGCGTGCAAGCCGTTGAGCGGATCCTGGCCATTGGCGAGCTTCTGGAACAGCGCGGTCTCATCGAACAGGTGCGCGGCCGTGAGCACGGTCTGCTTGTCGGATGCATCGGCGATTTCGGCGACCTGATAGAGGGCGTCATTCATGCCGCCGTATTCAGTGCGCAGCATGTCGGTGGAGGCGTGTGCGGACTTCCAGTTGACAACCCACTTGGCGAAGTCGACCGCGGCGGCCTTGGCGGTTTCGCGAGTTTCAGCGTCGGTGGAGTAGTCGTATGCCTGCACCATGCCGGCCTCAACCTTGTGCAGGTTGTAGAACGGCACGATCAGGCCGCCGCCACCGTTCGGCACCACGCTCGCGGAGAATGCGGGGAAGAAACCAGCGTTGGCGGTGTCCTTCTTGGCATAGGCTTCCTGCGCCTCACGGATGCCCTTGACTACAGCAGTGAGGTTTGCGGAGAGCTGGGCCTTCTGATCAGCCGTGGCAAAGGTGGAGCGCTGCGCCTGCGAGGCCGCGGAAATCCAGTGACCCACGAAGTGACCGGTGAAGCGTCCCGGTTTGCTGCTGCCGTCAGGGTTGCGGCTCTCGTCCGGGCCGTTCTCCCAACCGCCGTAGTTCTTCGCGCCCTTGGTGTCGAGACCGGCCTGTGCACGGAACTCGACCAGCAGACGGTCCGGCTCAAAGCTCAGCAGATACTCGACTTCCTTCTTACCGGCGTTCTGCAGGTATTCGTCGGCTACGGTGACGTTCTCCATGCCCTGCTCGGAGAGGTAGTTCTTAAGGTATTGCACGTCGTGTCCACCACCGTTTTCGGTCTGCGCTGGCACGGTGACGGTCACGGTTTTGGAAACGGCCTTGGAGCCGTAGGAGGCAGTGACGGTAATCTTTGCGGTGCCATCGGCCTCGCCCACAGCCGGACGGGTTACGACACCCTCATTGGAGATAACCGCTTCGTTATCGGAAGCGTACGTCAGCGTTGCACCATTGGCCGCTTCAGTGTTGAAGGTCAGGTTGGAGGTTGCCGAAGTAGCGATATTCACCTTGTCGAGCGCGGCCTGAGCCAGCGTGGTAGCGTCAAAACTCTTGTCACCGACCTTGACTTCACGCTCCGCATCGGCGGTGTTGGCCACGGTATTCCACAGTTTCACGTCATCCAACATACCGGTGAGCTGGCCACCGGAAGCATGGGCACCATTCCAGCCGATGTACTTGGTGGTGTCGTCGGCCACGATGGTGCCGGCAGAAGCGGTGTTATCAGAGGCAGCAGTCTGCGCCTCACCATTGATGTAGAACTTCGCGGTCTTGGTCTTGGCATCGAACGTGACCATCACATGGGTCCACGTGTTCACAGGGAAGACATCCGCGCGCTTGCCTGACAGGTTGAATTCGAGCGGCTGGCCGGAGCCGGAGCCGCCGGAGCCCACGCCGACCGACAGCACGAGCGGCTTAGTATCAGAATTGGAACTCAGGTACCAACCGTTTTCGTTGTACTTGCCCTTGCCCCACATCAGAATCTGCTCGCCGGTCATCGTCTTGCTGGGGTTCCACCAGAACGAGAGCGACAGGCTTTCCGGCTGGAGCTTCTGGCTTGCGCCAAGGCTGAGCGCGCCTTGGCTCAGCGTAATGGCCTTGCCATCCACGCCGTCAACATAGGTGGCGGTGCCCTTATATTCGGTGACGGTGTTTGCAGCGGCACTGTTGTCGGTCAGGTTGCCGTCGAAACCGAGATCGAGCACCTTGTTAGTATCACTTGTGGCCGGCTGAATGCTGGAGTCCACTTCTGCAGCCCCAGCCGTTCCCGCAGTCATGAGCGTGAACACCATCGGTATTGCAGCTACCGCCGCAATACCTTTGCGCCACGCGCCTTTCCCTTTATCGATAGTTCTCATACGTTGAGAGCCTCTCCTACTTTGACCCCATTGTTATCAAATTGTTATCAGGCTGGATGCTGCGTCCATCGAACACAACAGCGGCGGCTCCTTCCACCGCCCAACCCAATATGCACCCGCATCACTGTGGGGAGCGTGACACCAAGCCAAAAACCCACGAAACACAAGAGATTCGCAGAATCCCAGCGCAGCATCAGCACACTGTGTAAGTGTTTATGCATTATACCGTTAGCGCTCACTGAAATACAGACAGGGAGGCAGGGGGTATCCGTCGAAGCAATTTCCGCACATCACATCTGTGCGTTTGGACAGCATATACCGCATAAACCATATCGGACATACCATTGATTCTTCTCTGCCAGACCGGCGACCCTCTCATAAGCCGGTCTTCTTCGCGCAGCTCACGCGATTTTCGCTTATGCACCGACGTGTGGCATGCAGTTCGCTCTGCTTGCCACACACTAGCAGCCACTGACCGACACCGACAACGAATCTCAATACGGACTTGCGAGCCAATCGAGTCGCTGCAATGAACACGCAATCGCGCCGCCGAGGCAACCTGAAAATCTCAAACACAACGTCAAAAGATGACAGAGTACGAAATCTACAGCTACGAAGCGTTTCGCCGCAAATACGAGGACGAAATACGCATCGTGGAACGCGCCGAAGCCGATGACCTCAACCAAGACTCCCTACTGCGGCATGAACTCGCGCTCAAAAGTGAGCGCCCACATTTTGCGCGGATGGACGAATCACACATTCTGGAACTCACCAGCGTTTTGCGGAACGGAAAGCCGACACTAGCCGGGATTATGCTATTTTCCACGTATCCACAGGCATTCTTCCCTCAGTTATCTATCATCGCAACGCGAATCCCCGGCACGCAAATCGGCGATACAAGGCCAAACGAAGAACGGTTCATCGACAATGCTCGCATTGAGGGGCCGCTTGACGAACAGCTGCGCGGAGCCATCGCCTTTATACGCAAGAATATTCGCACAACAACTATCATCTCTCCCGAAAACGGCGAAAGAATGGATGCCGCTGAATATCCAATTGAGGCCGTCCGCGAATTGATATTAAATGCACTCATACACCGTGACTACAGCATCCACACACAGGGTATGCCGATACAGCTGCAGATTCTCGACGATCGTATGACCATCATCAATCCCGGTAGCCTATATGGAAGGCTCACCATCGATCAGCTTGGCACTATTCAACCAGATACACGCAATCCAGTTATCGCAAATGCGCTGGAGGTTCTACGAGTGACGAAGAATCGTTATTCTGGTATCCCCACCGTACGCAGACTTGCTTCAGAAACGGGAATGGCCGCTCCATTATTCGAAAACACTCGTGGAGAGTTCAGAGCCACGTTGTATTCGCCTCTCGCCCGAACTACGTTGCCATCCGTTATGAGTCACGAAGCGTTCAACCGACTGGACTATCAGGCAAACGGTCAGAGGC
The DNA here is from genome assembly GCF_000196555.1 of Bifidobacterium longum subsp. longum JCM 1217. Classification (NCBI taxonomy): domain Bacteria; kingdom Bacillati; phylum Actinomycetota; class Actinomycetes; order Bifidobacteriales; family Bifidobacteriaceae; genus Bifidobacterium; species Bifidobacterium longum. Next base: position 2,242,588 of record NC_015067.1, read on the forward strand.
CTAATTCCCGGCGCAGAATCCGGCCCGAAGAGCGTAATGCCGCAATTCTGCAATTCTGTGCAACACCGAGAGCCCGCCGACAAATCGCAAACTTCATTGGGCTGGATAGCACTGCATATGCAATGCGCACTTATGTGCAACCATTGGTCGTACCTGGTCAACTTGTTCTAGGCTTGCCCGACAAACCGCAGAGCAGTAACCAAACCTATCGCACTGCATAGCCGTAACAAGCGCCCCCAACGCCAGATAGGTATGAGCCCTAAGGCCCAATTGCAAAAAACTCTCACTGAGGAGTGCTCAGTGAGAGTTTTTTGCAAATGAGGGGTCAGATACGGCGCTTGCGCCAGATGGTCAGGGCAATACCGGCGGCGGCGAGGACCACCACGGCACCAGCCACGCCGAAGACGGCGACACCAGTGTCGGAGATGACGGCACCCGGCTTCTTGCCATCAGCGGAGACCTTCACGAGGGCCTTGCGGGCCTCGGTCAGGTGACGAATCGCATCCTGGACCTCGGTGGAGGTGGCGTTCTCCTTGGCGAGCACCTTCTTCGCTTGGGCCAGCGCATTGGCGTAGGCCTTCCACGAATCGGCGGTGTAATCGTCCTGGTTCAGCTTCTCGGCTTCGGCCTTGGCAATGGCGTCTTCGAGCTGCTTGAGCTCTTCCTCAGTGGCCAGATCGGGATCCGGAGTCGGCGTCTCGTCGGCAACGACCTTCACGGTGAACGTGGCGGTCTTGGTCGAATCGGCCACAGACTGCACGGTCACGGTCACCTTGTCGGAGGCCTTCGAGGAGTCGAAGCCGAGCAGCTCGTACTCATCGGCGGCGAGCTCACGGGTGGTGGAGCCGCCGTTGCCATCGGCCACGGTCGCGGTGACGACCAGACCGGCAACGTCGAGCGCTTCACCAACCTTGTACTCGGCCTTGGCGGGCTGCGCGGTCACGGCGATGGAGAGGATCGTGCCTGCGGCCGGGTGCTCCGGCTCGGGCTGGCTCTCCTCCAACGCATTCTGCGCGTCGGTCAGGGCCTTGGCGGCGGCATCGACATCAGCCTGAGACAGGCCGGAGTCAAGGAAGGTCTGCTTGGCCGTCTTGGCTGCGGCGAGCGCATCCTCGAATGCCTTCCAGCTGGCCTCGGTGTAAGCAGAGCCATCGGTGCCGAGCTTGTCGGCCGCTTCAATCGCGCCATCAAGCGCCGTCGTATCGGCCATCTCAATGGACACGCCTTCGTCGGTCGGGTGAATGGTCTGCATCAGGCCGTCCGCGTCGAAGGTGATCTCGTCGATGGCGGTTTCACGGTGGTAGCCGAGGCCGGAGGTGAACACGCCGAGCGGCGTGTAGTGGCGATGGTAGGCCATGAGCCAACGGTCGTTGCCGTCCGCGTCGGTCACATGCACGTCGGACTGGTGCGCGGTACCTTGCAGGTTCTTGGAGGAATCCTTCTGCAGCAGCACACCCTTGTAGGTGATGGTGCCGTCGATGGAATCGGAGACGCCGTACCTCACATGGTAGTTCGGGGAGTTGGCGTCGTCGCACGACCAGGTCCAGTGGTACTTGCCGTCGCGGTAGGCGACGACCACGGACTCGCGGAAGCCGTTCAGACCGTTGAGCTTCTTCACCGTACCGGCCTTGATGCTCACCATGTCGTCGTTGAGTTCGGCGATGGCGGGCGAACCGTTGCCGTACAGGATGTACGACTTGCCGGTGTTCGGGTCGGTGAAGATGGACGGGTCGATGGCCTGTCCAACGGTGACGCCTTCCATCGTGCGAGTGACCAGCGGCTGATCGGCGGCCTTGAACGGACCGGCCGGGTTGTCGGCCACGGCCACGCCGATGGCGGATGTACCGTTCGGCAACTTCGCGCAGTAGTAGAAGTAGTACTTGCCGTTCTTCTTCTCGATGGTCGGCGCCCACGCGGAGCCCACGGACCACGGGGAGATGGCGGTGTTCTCATCGCCATCGGTGGTCGGCTGGTGGTCCTTATTGACATCGAGGATCACGCCCTCGTCGGTCCAGTTCACCAAGTCGGTGGAGCTGAACGCATGGAAGTAGTTGCCGCTCCAGCCGGAGAAGCCGTCGGTGGTCGGGTAGATCCAGAACTTGCCGTCGAAGTAGTCGATGTCCGGGTCGGCGTACTGGCCGGGCAGTACCGGGTTGTTGCCCACGGTGACCTTCTTCAGCGTCCAGGTCTGCGGCGCACCGTCGCCCAAATCAACGACCAAAGTACGGTCCTTAGCCAGGTCGGCCGTACCACCATTGGTGAACGCCTGACCATCAAGGGTGAGCTTGATGGAGTCGTCGCTACGGTTGACAGACACCTTGACGGGCACCTTGGTCGCGCCGCCACGGCGGTTGAGCACGGTGGTGACGGTCTTCGTGGACCAGTCGAGGGTGGAACGGACCTGAGAGTGGTCGTCAGTGCCACGCAGCGAGTTCGGGTCAGACGGCACAGTGCCCACAGAAATACCCTGCAGAGCAATCGGGCTGGTCTTCTCGACCTCCTGAGCAGTGAGCGCGCGGTTCCACACGTTCACATTGTCGAACGAACCCTTGAAGTATGGGTCGTTGTAGAAGGACTTGCCCAAGTAGGCCAGCAGATCGTTACCCAAATCGGTGACCTTGTTCTTGGTCGCCTTGTTCTGAGCCACCTGCGCACCGTCAGAGTACACGGTCATCACGTTGTCGTCCAACGTGACCGTGACACGATGCCATGCGCCGTTGCCAGACAACGTAGCGTTAGCCGCGTCCTCCGCACCATACGAGTTGGTGGTGATGCGGCTGGCGAGCTCGCCGGAGTTGTTGTACTTCAGGAAGTAGTACTTGGTGGAGTTCTGGCCGAAAGCGAACGTGAACTGGTTTTTATTGATCTCCGACTTGACATCCATCTGCACAGTCAGCTTGTCACGGCCGTCGAACAGGCCCTTCGGGAACTCGGCGTAGGTGCCGTCAGAGCCGTCGAGCTTAAGCACCTTGCCCTTGTCGGCATCCTCGGAGACCTTGGCGTTGCCGTTGAAGGTCAGGTCGTTGTTGTTCTCAGTGGTGTCGGTACCCTTGCTGTCTTCGAAGTCATACTCGGCAATCGGACCGGAGCCGTCCTCATCGGGAGTGACTGGCCCAGCGTCCTTGTTCTTGTCGAACACCTTCAGGATTGCGTTGTACTCGGTTTCGGTGACAGGCAGGATGGTGCCGTGACGCTTCTTCAGGGAACCGAAGTTCACATCAGAGGCAAAGCCCCAATCAGCCTTATCAGTGCTGCTTAAATCGGCAGAACGGTATGGGGTGTAACCCTTACCGGCTGCGTACTGGTCCCACATCAGACCATAGAGCATCTTCTTGCCCGCATCACTGGCCTGCACGTCATCTTCATTGTAGAAGAACAGCTCCGGGCCTTCCAGCTGCGCACCGGTCAGACCGGTACCAGTCAGGTCTCCGAAGGTACCGACAAGCGTCCACCGGTTCGGATCACTGTCAGTGTTGTAGTAACCATTCGCGATTGTGTCACCAGTGGTGAGCGTTGTGGCATACGGATCCTTGCTACGCTCGATGCCGAGGTACGTGTCGCCGGAAACACGGTAGTAGTAACCGTCATCGGCCTTAATCATCGTGGTATCGATAACGGACTTGACTCGGTCGATCCACTTGACAGGCGTTGTGAAGTTCACGAAATCACGCGTGGTGGAGTAGTACATGTTGGTGCGATCACCGGACTTGTTGTCGGAGTCGGATGCGGTGGCCCAGTACACCATGTACTGCTTGTTCACATCATCCCAGTGGGCTTCCGGAGCCCAAGCCATGCCGGCTCCCGGAATCTGAGAGGCAACGTCAACGGCGCGCGGTTCGCTCCAGTTGACGAAGTCATGCGACTCCCACACGATCAGGTTGGTGCTACCGGTGCTGGTGGCCGCGGCCGCGCCCCAACCGCCACGGTTGCGGATGCTCAGCTCGGTAGCGATGAGGTAGACAGTGTCGCCTTCCGGAGAGCGGACCAGATACGGGTCGCGCACGCCGTTGTCCTTGCCACGAGAGTTGCCGGTCTGGCTGTTGTTCCAGCTGAGTACCGGATCGCCGGACTCGCGGGTGTCATGCCAGCTCAGGCCATCCTTGCTGGTGGCGAAGTACATCTGCTCGTCGGTAGTGCTGCCTTCGGTGCCGGTGAAGTGCGCGAACAGATAGTCCGTGGTCTTCGGCTGTTCGACGGCGGCCTTGACGGTCAGCTCGAATTCCTTGGTTTCCGTGTTGCCGTCAGCATCGGTAATGGTGGCAGTGAGCGTCACCTTGGCGTCGGCCTTCTGGCGAGTGACGACGCCGGCTGCGATGTCGCCATCTGCAGCATCAGTAATGACCTTGGCGTCGCTGGACTTCCATGTAATCGCGGAACCATTAACCGAACCCTTGGCTGGAAGTGTGATGTCGGAATACGCATCGGTGCTGCCGTTGTTGATGGTCAGCGCGTTAGCGTCGGCCTTGGCGGCATCGGACTTCGTGGAATCGTAGGCTTCCTTGATTTGCTCCGCAGTGTGCGCGGAGCCGTAAATATTCAGGTTGTCGAGTGCGCCGGTGTAGTACTCGCCGTTCACCCAGTTGGCCTTGCCGATCTGCAGCACGCCGCCGTCTGCGCCGAGAATATCGGTGAGCTGAGCGAAGCTCGCGCCATCAGCCGGGGCTACGGTTGCGGCCTGCTCACCGTCAATGTACAGCGTGGAAGCGGCCTTGTCGATGACCAAATCGACGTGACGCCACTGGCTGGCGAGACCATCCTTGCTCACATTGCCGGTGGTGTCGCGCTTACCAGCGTTGTTGTAACGCTCAACGTTCACCGAAGTGGTGCGATCCATCACGCCGAGGTAACGCTCTTGCTGATAGGTCTGCGCATTCGTATTCGGTGCCGCAAATACCGACCAGCCCTGATTGGTGCTGGCGGACTTGGAATCATACGAAATCGTGACCGCATCCAGGCCCTTGAGCACAGCCGAATCATCCGACTTAGTCACATTCAGCCAGAAGCCAGAACCGAGCTGAGCTGCGGTAGTGCCGTCTTTACTGGCAGTTACTGCGGCGGCACCGTTGATGGTTGCCTTGGTGCCGGTTGCCTCATCGGTGAAGGTACCAGTGGCACTTGCCGTGACGTTGTTGAAGTCAAGGCTGGCAAGCAAATCACTGTCTGCCGATGCCTTGGCATTTGATTTCAGGGCTGCTGCCAGCGCCCGCTGTGCGGCCGATGAATCGGTGGTATCCGATTCAACCGCATTTGCTGCTGGCGCCAGCGCCATCAGCATCGGGACAGCTGCAAGAGCTGCCACCGCTTTCTTCCACTTACCCATATGTCTCCTCTGATTGTGGGTTTTGGTTTTGTGTTCAGTTATGGATTGAAGATTGAAGTTATGGTGATACTAGGTGCTCCCTCTCCGTCCGCCAGAAGCCGACTGAGAGGGAGCATTTGGATCCGCTCAGGCGCGACGCTTGCGCCAGATAGTGAGAGAGATGCCGGCAACGGCGAGCACAACCACGGCACCACCAAGGCCGAGCACGGCGGCACCAGAGGACGGCAGACCGGAGTCTGCTCCCGTACCAGCGTTACCGTTATCGCTGCCTGCACCATCGCCGGAACCGTCGCCCGAACCGGGCTTACCGGGCTCGGTCTTGGCACTCACGGTCACCACGAACGACGTGGTGAGCTGATCGTTGGCCTTGAGCGTGACGGTGACGGTCTTGGTGCCCACAGCGGACATGTCCACGTCGCCGACCGTGTAGTCGGCGGCATCGAGCGTCTTCACCGTGCCGTCCGACATCGTCGCCTCGATCACAAGACCATCGGCGGAGAACTGCTCGCCCACCGTGTACTTGGTCTTTGTCGGCTCGCTCTTGACGCGGATGCCGGTGATGGACGGCTCAACCGGCGTATCGGGCTCGCCGACGGTCACCGTAATGGTCACCGTGCGGTTGGCCGGAGCAACCTCCTGATCCTTGGTCAGCGACATGTCGAGCATGCCGTTGGCGCGCACGTTCACGGCCTTGGCCCACGTATTGCGGTCCTGATCGAACAGGCCACCCGCTGCGGAACCGGAGTGAATTTCCGGGTAGGGGCGTGCGTGGTAGGCCATGACGATGTTGCCGGCCTCATCATGTGCAAGCGAGATGTGGCCGGGGCCGGCCTGCTTGCGCTCGTACGAGGCCTCATCCGCACCGTAGGCACCGGTGTAGGTGTCGTTGGTGTCGAACGACGGGAAGTCGGCCGTGGTCCAGCTCGACAGATCCTGCAGGTCGGCATTCTTGGCGGCACGCATCACGTTGGTGTTGTAATACTTATCCACCGTGGCACCCGCATAGGCAATGTAGACGTAGTCGCCATGTTCGAACATGAACGGTGCCTCTACGATTGCCTGATCAGAACCTTCAGAGTTGTCTCCGGGGGTAGGCGCATACTTGCCGTACTCGAACTGCTGGCTGGCCTGATAGATGTGCTCAAGGCTGCCATCCACCAGCGGAGTGACGCCATCGCCCATCTTTGCCTTGGCAAGGTACAGGCCTGCGCTCTTCGGGAAGAGCCAGTAGCCCTGGGCCTTGCCGTTCTCCTCGCGCTCGAAGTACGTCACGTCGAATGCGGCGCCTTCCAGCACGGTCGGCTCGCCCCAGTTTTCGGCCTCGAGGAATCCGCCATCCTTGATGGACCGCTCGTCGCCGGTGTACGGGATGAGGATGGTGTTGTTGCACCAGCCACCGTTCGTGGACGAGGCACCCCTGTGGAAGCCGGCCACAATCCACCACTTGCCGTTAATCTTGTGGAACTCCTGGGCCCAAATGAACGCGCTCCAACCGTAGAACGAGTTGGGGTACTGGTCTTCGTGGCCCGGAGTGCCGTTCTCCGGCTTGATGATGATGTGTTCCTCAGCATCCTTCAGACCGTTGATGGTCTTGGCGCGCTTGAGGCCGATGGAACGGTAGCTGTCCTTCTGGTTGTTGGTCGAATCAGTGGACTTTACCTCATAGGTGGAACCGGTGAGGTAGTAGTAGCCATCGTCTTCGTTGTAGAAGATGTCCGGATCGGCGCGAGCGTCGTTGTACATGGCCTCGGTGGTCTGCTGAACAGTGCCCTTGACCTCATACGTGCCGGCCTTTGAGGTGTCCACGGCGGCCAGATCATCGGCGTTCCAGTCGACGTTGAAGGTCTTCGTGGAGCCGTCGTTGTAGGTCATTGTGGCCTGCGTTCCGGAAACCGCTGCGGTGACGTCCTCGGCGGAAGCACCGTTCTCCACGGTTGCGCCGCCCAGAGCTTTAACGCCGGTGTTCTGCAGATCGACATAGTTCTTGTAGAACGCATCGAATTCAGAGGAGCTCACAGCGAATGCGCGGGTCTGGCCTTCGCCGGCCCATGCGGGCAGACCTTCGGTCACGTCGCCCACACCCATCGCAACCGCGTCGGCCTTGAGCGTCTCGCCGACCGTTGCCTTGGCAGTCAGGTCGGAGAGCGTGGCCATACGGCCTTCGCCGCTCAGGCCATCGGTCCAGAAGACCTTGTAGCCCTTGGAGGCGGCATCATAGACGATGCGCGGGTTGGTGACCATGGAGCTGTCGGTCACGGTGATGGCGCGCTCGTTGGTGAACGTGGCACCGTCGCCCTTGCCATCCCACACGTAAATCGCACCGGTGGCGTTGTTCTGCGAGGAAACCACACCAAGGGTACCGTCCTTCGCACGGAAGAAAGCGGGCGAGCCCATCTGCGCATTCGGCTTGGCAGACTGCGAGCCGTCCCACTTGACCGACAGAATCGACTGCGAACGGTTCAGGGTCTCCCATTTGCTGCCATCGGCGGCCTTGGCGGCCACGTACAGCGAGTCGGCGCGACGATCGTCGTTGTAGGCGAGCGGGTCGTACTTGGCACCGTTCTGGTCGGAGCGATCGACATCCTTGACGTAGGAAGCGATTTCGCCGCCGTTGTTGAGGATTTCGGATTCGGCGGTGATGGCCTTATCCACGCCGTCGATGGTGGCGGTGAGCTTGACCTTCACGGCCTTCTCGCCGGACTTCGGCTGCGTGACCTTGCCGTCTGCGGCTACGAGCTTCGCACCGTCGCCGGTCGCGGACCAAGTAACCGTCTTGCCCAGCACAGTGCTCGGCAGGTCGCCGGTGATTTGCGCCGGGATGGCGAGCGCGGCGGCGTAGTCGGTCTTCGCGCTTTCCACGCCAAGCTCGTCGTCGCTCAGGGCCTTGCCCCAGATCTTGAAGTTGTCGAGCAGACCGGAGAAGTACTCGCCGTTGCTCCAGTTGGCCTTGCCGATCTGCAGCACGCCGCCATCAGCACCGAGGATGTCGGCGAGCTTCTGGCCGTTGTTGTTCACGGCTACCAGCTTGGAGTCGATGTACAGCTTGGCGGTTGCGCCGGAAATCACGATATCGACGTGCTTCCAGTCGGCGTTCGTCTTGGTGTATGAGACGTTGCCGGAGGAATCGCGCTTGCCGTCGTTGTTGTTGTAGCGTTCGACGGTAATACCGGTGGTCTTGTCGAGCACGCCGACGTAGTGTTCCTTGCCGTACTCCTGCTTGGTGGCGTTGGAGGCGGCGAAGAAGGTCCAGCCAGTGTTGTTGGAGGCATCGGGCTTGACGTCGTAGCTGATGGTCACGTCGTTCTTGCCCTTGAGCAGAGCGTCGCCGTTCTTGGCGGTGACGTTGAGCCAGAAGTTCTTGCTGAGCTTCGCGGCCTTGCCGTCCTTGCCGTCGGCGAGCGTGGCGGTGCCCTGCGTGGTGCCCGTCGCGTTGCCGCCGTCAAAGGTCTTATCGCCATCATCGAACGTGAAGTCGGCAAGCAGATCCGGGTCGGTCGGCTCGGTTTCGCCGGTCACGGTCACCTTAGCGGTCACGGTGATGGCGGTGGAGCTGTATAGCGTGCGGTTCTTGTTGGCGGTTTCATTGTCCACAAAGCCACCGGTCTGCTTCCAGCTGTTGTTCGCGTTCGCACCGGAGTTGATGAGGTCGTCCTCGTCGGTCTTCGACTCGCCGGCGGCGTTCGTCCACTTCCAATGGTTCTCGTTGGCACCGATGGTGTCGACCGTGCCGGTGACGGTGTATTCGCCGGGCTTGGAGGTGTCGACGTTGGAAACGTCCCACGTCACGTCGCGCTTGGCAGTGCCGTAACCGTTGGCAAGAGTGACCTGCTGCGTCTTCGGCAGCTTGGCAGTGATGTCCGTATCGGCAGCACCCTTATCCACCGTCACATCCTCGGCCTTCAGGTCGGCGTTGTCGGAAGCCTTGGCGTCAGCCGCGCGGATCGCGTCGTACTGGGCCTTGGTGAGCGAGACCACGCCACCGTGCTTGGTGTTGGCGGTGAGGAAGTAATCGTCGGCCTTCAGGACGCTCCACGGATTCTCGGAATCGAGGTTGTCGGCTTCGAGTAGGTTGTAGCCGTAGCGGGCACCGGAGGCGACAGATCCATAGTTGTCGACGAACATGTACCACTTGTTTTCGCCGTTGACCTTGAAACCGTTGGCACCTTCCTGCGCGCTGCCGAGCGTGTGTCCGATGTTGGTCTGGCGCAACACCCAGCCCTTGGCCGGGTCGGTCGCGTACTGGCCCTGGTCGTTGGCACGCCACCAATCGGCACGATCGGTGTATTCCATGAAGATCACGCCGGAACCGGTGGTGCGGTATGTGCGGGAACCGTTCTGCAGCATCGTGGTGTCGATGGTGTTGCCACGGTTGTACTTGCTGTTAGGCACGAAGACGCCGCCAAACATGTAGGTCTCATTGGTGAAGTCCTTGGTGGCGGCCCACAGCACGTGAGTCACCTTCTTGCCGGGCTGACTGTTCTCGCCATCGTATTTGGCGGAGACAGACCAATACACAACGAATGCGCCGCCCTGCTGGTTCTTCGGGTTGTCCTTATCGGAACCGTTGAGCTGACCGTCGTCGTTGAGATCATAGAAGTTCGGCACCCACGTAGCCTCAGGAGCCCATGCCATGCCGATCTCGGAGATGGTCTTGCCGGTCACGGAATCGGTGAGCGTCTGGCTCTTGTTCGGATTGGCAGTGTACTTGTCGGCGGTGGCGGTCTCCAGTTCCGTCATGTCGTTGAAGTGAATGAGATCTTTGGACGACCACACATGCAACTTGGTGCTGTAACCTGTAGCCCACGTGCCCCAACCGGCATTATCGCTGCCGAACACACGCAAATCGGTGGCCAGCACGTAGTAGGTCTTCGACTCGGGGTTGTAGGCGATGAACGGATCGCGCACGCCGGTGGTGGATTCGTTGCTCACAAGAATCGGCTCGCCGCCGTTGAGCGTGTCCCACTGGGTGGCGTCATCACCGCGTGAGATGTCGAGGTAGACCTTTTCGGCGTAGCCCTTGTTGTTTTCGATGAAGTGGACCATCACGTAGCCGTAGGCGTCATCGGCCTTGACCTCGGTGACGGTGACCTTGAGCTCGGCGGTCTTGGCGGCGTCAGCTTCGGAAGCCGCTGTAATGGTGGCGGTGCCGGCCTTCACGCCGGTGACCTTGCCGTTGGTATCCACAGTAGCCACAGCCGGATTATTGGATTCCCATGTCACCGTAGGCTCAGCGCCTTCAGGGGTGACGGTTGCGGACAGGGATGCGGAGTTGCCTTCCTTGAGACTCAGCTTGCCGTCCTTCACATTGGAACCGGAGATCTCGATTGCAGTAGGCGATGCGATGCCGAGATCGGCCGCGGAAAGCGCGGAGCCATAAATCGTGAGATTGTCGAGCAAACCGGTGAAGTATTCACCGTTGCCCCAGTTGCCTTTGCCGATTTGCAGCACGCCACCTGAGCCGCCAAGAATGCTCTTGAGATCCTCGCCGTTCACGTTGCTCGCCACGAACTTCTTATCGACATAGAGCTTCGCGGTCTTGCCGGAGATGACGAGATCGACATGCTTCCAAGCATCCTTCGTACCGGTGTTCTTGTCGATGGTGGCGATGTCGGATGCGCGGCCGTTGAGATAGCGTTCCACGCGGGTCTTGTCGGTGCGGTCGAGCACACCGACGTAGGTGGGGGCGCTGCCGTTCACCGCACCGGCGGTCGGCGCGGCAAACACAGTCCACTGGCCACCGGTCGCAGCCGCCTTGCTGTCATAGCTGATCGTCACATCATCAAGACCGTTGAGCAGTGCACTGCCATCGGACTTGGTCACGTTCAGCCAGAAACCGCTGCCGAGCTGGGCGGCCTTGCCGTTGTCGTCATCTTTTCCGTTGACGAGATTCGCCGTGCCTTGCACGGTGGCCTTAGCGTCACCCTGAGCACTGGCGAATGCACCATCGTCCGGGTCGCTATTGAAATCGAAGCCGGCAATCGGGTCAGCCGTCGCTGTATTGGCCGCCGCCCTGACGTTCGCACTGGTCGTGGTCGTCTGCACCGCAGGCGTCGCGTCGTCGGCCACGGCGGTGATCGGCATGATCAACCCCGCGCCCAACGTCGACACCGCCGTCAGGCAGGCCGCCAATCGTGTAACTCTCCTCACTGAGTTTCCTTCCTTGGGTCCTTGCTTCTTTGCAATACTGTGATGGATCATCGTTGCGCCATCGCAATATTTGTTATCGAATTGTTATCGAGTGACACCCGGTCGCTCCTTTATCGACCGCTTCTCGCTCCTGCTTCCGCTTCGCCGGAGCCTCTTCGTTCGCCAGCGCGACCCACTTCCGCCCGAACGACGGCCACCGGAAATCCCTACGAACGACACCGTTCGTGAACAGGAGCACCGATGTGCAATCGCACAGGTTTCTGTAAGCACTCACAATTCTAATGTGAGCGTTCACCTAAATTTGAGCACGCTTTGAGCGACGACGCGAAAGCGGTAACGCACATGCTGATTCCTTGCCATACCTGAAATACCCGGCACCCCTCTTAAAACCGGTTTCATCTCCCCGAATGAACATTTACCCCTTCTCAGCACCCCACAACAAACAAAATCGCACATCATCTGTGTGCAATATTGGCTTGTTGAGCCGCGTGGCCTGCATGTCCGCGTTATCCAGTTCACGGGATCATGCTGGTAAATCCCGTGAACTGAAGACATGTGCAATCGCACACGCAAAAGATTGGAATCAAGCCGAACTCGATGGCCGGCCATGTGCATTTCTGTAAGTTTCTGGTTCACGGGATTTTCAGCCGAAATCCCGTGAACCAGAAACGGCTCCGTACCGAGCGTATTTCCGAGTTGTAGGGCACGCGCCCGGGTACTCGCCACTCCCAGAGCCGATCAACCACCCGAAAATGGCGGAATACCAACGGGCTCTCATCGGCCGCAACGGCCAATACTTCAGCCATTGCCCTACAACTCGGAAAATACACCTCCACACGGGCCGATTTCGCGATTGGAGGCTTACGCCGCTCAGGCCTGGCGCTTGCGCTGGAGGGTCAGGGCGATGCCGGCGGCAGCGAGCGCCACGGCCACGCCGCTGAGGCCGAGTACGGCGGCACCGGTCTTAGACAGACCGAGCTTGTTGCCCGTCTTATCACCAGTAGCACCAGCGTCAATGCTCGAGCCGTCGCCCGGCTTAGTCGAATCGCTCGAGCCATCGCCCGAATCGGAACCGTCGACCTTCACCAACGCGGCCTGCGCCTTGTTCAACGCGGCGGTTGCGTCGTCGACGTCCTTCTGCGAAGCGTTCTCGTCGGCATAAACCTTCTCGGCGGAGGCCAACGCTGCGGCGAACGCCTTCCACGAGGCGGCGGTGTAGTCGGACTCGCGCAGCTGCTTGGCGGACGCGAGCGCCTTGGACAAGTCGGTCTTGTCGACCGTAACCGTGTCGTCGACCACCTTCACTGTCACGGAAACGGTCTTGGAGGCCAGCTCCTCGGAAGAGCTCATGTCGAACACCGGCATACCGTCGGCAGCCCAGTGCACGCGGCGTACGAACATGTCGCGGCCGGTGGCATTCACGGAGCCGAGGTTCTTCGTGGCATAGGCGTGGAACACGTAGATCTGGTTGCCATCTTCGTCCTCGCTCCACATGCCGTGACCGGTGCCGAGCTGCATCTCACCGTTGAACGGACCGGACTTCTGAATCGGGTAGTTGAGCACCGTCCAACTGGCCGGGTCGGTCAGGTCAGTACCGGAGGCATCCGCTACGGCCAGCCCAGTGGTGTATGTCTTACCCACGCCGGAACCGGAGAACATGAGGTACAGCTTGCCGTCGCGCAGGGTCACGTTCGGACCTTCGGCTATGGCGGCGTTCCACGCATACTCCGGGGTGACGATGCGCACCGGGGAGCTGGTCACATGGGCCGGGTCCTTCGGATCCATCGTGGCGATGTAGGTGGCGCCGAGCTGCTGCCAGGCGTAGTAGGACCTGCCGTCGGCATCCTGGAAATAGGTCATGTCGAGCGACATGCCCACTCCGCCGGACGCTGTGGCTGCGAGCTGCTTGTTACCGTTGAGCAGCGAGGCGTCATTGCGGTAGATCGGTGTCGGCACAGTCCAGTTATCGGGGTCGGCCGGGTCGAGGTCGTGACCGTCGGCATCCTGCTTGAGCTGCATGTACACCGACTTGCCGTTGGACCATGTGTTGCCGTATCCGGCCATGAACAGAATCGTGAGCCTACCATCAATCTCATGAATTTCTGGAGCCCAGAAGCTGTGCATGATGGCATTACCCTCGGAGTCCTTGTCGCCAGCCTTGAGCAGCGACACCTCCTTGTTGTTGTAGCCGTTCGACTGAATCAGGGCATTCGGGTTGCCCGGCTCGTCGGCGAGACCGGAAATCGTGTCGGCCATGCGGAACGGCATGTGGGGCGAACCATGCTGCCAAGTGACGTCACCTTGGATGTCATTGGAAGCGATCATCAGGAACTTGGTTTCGGTGACTTCCTTGCCGTCGGCCTCATGCGTCCACTGCCACTTATACACCGATGGATCGGCGCGGTCCTCAGCGAACGGAATCTGGTATTCGGTCTGCTTGACGGTGCCGGTGACAGTGTAATCACCCACCTTCGTCAGATCTATGCCCTCAGTGTTCCATGAGGAAATCGGCAGGGAGCCGGTAGAACCGTCGGAGTAAGTGAGGTCCACGTTCTTCGGCAGTTGCGCGGTCACCTCATCGATTGAGGCGCCCTTCTTGACGGTGATGTCAGTGAGATTGCTCGTGCCGGTGTTCTCAGAGCGGCCGTAACGGGTGTTGAGCGCCTTCACCGTGGCCTCGTCCACCGCGATGGTGGCACCGGAGCGGAAGTTCGCGATGCCCTGTACACCGTCGGCGGCGAGTACGCCGGACTTGGCGACGGAACCGTACAGTACGCTGCCGTGCTTGGATGTGGAGCCCTTGAGCGAATCGAACGTGGTGTACTTGGCCACGCCGTTGTCATCGGCCCAGCCGACAACATACTGCTTGCTGGCGGTGTCGTACACGGCGTACGGAGCGTTGACGCCGTTGGTCTCGCCAAGGTCGACGATGGAACCGGAGTTCTCCTGTTCGCTATAGGTGAGCAGGTCTTCGGAGGTGGCGATGAGCACGCTGGACTTCGCGGTGGAGTCACCGGTGGCGGTGCCGCGGTTGGTACGCACGGAAATCACGCCATAGGTGCCGTCGGCCATGCGGAACAGGCTCGGATCCTTGAGACTGCGATAGTCATTGCCGTCGAGGTTCTCGTTGAGCTTCTGCGCCTTCGGCGAGCGTGCGAAGAAAATGCCGTAATTCTCGTTGTACGGGGTGTACGAGCCGTCGGCGTTCTGCAGCGCGAGGTGCATGCTGTAGGCGACGTCGCCGTTGTTGGCCTCATTCTCGCCGGTGGCGTTGCGATCGTAGGCGGCGATGGTCGCGGACTTCGCGGCGGGCAGCACCTTTACGGTGAAGGCCTTGGTAATGGGCTCGATGCCGGCGAGACCGTTCTTGGAGAACTCGACGGTGATGGTACCGGTCGTGGCCTCGTCGCCATCGATGGTGATCTTGCCATCCTCGACGGCTACGTCCTTAGTGGACGTAACCGTGACGGTAGTGCCATTCACAGCCGCCGGGAGGGCGTCTCCGGAACGCACGACGGACGGGATCACGTAGCCGGCCGCGACTTCCTTGAGCTGTTCAGCGGCAGTTTTCGTGGTCGGGTTGACCGTGACCGTGAATTCCTTCGTAGCGGTCTGGCCACGGACCGTGACGGCGGCGGTCAGCGTGACAGTCTTGGCTGCCTCGCCCTTGGCGGGCTGGTTGACCGTGCCGTCAGTCGCGATGACGCTGCTATCGGAGGACGCCCACGTCACGCCGTTCGCAGTGGGCAGCGAAATGAACGGATCGTCGACCGTCGTGGGGATGATGATGCCGTTCAGCACGGAACCGGTGAGTTCACCGGCATGAATTGAGGCATCGGCAGTGCTGATCGCGGCGACCTGATCGGCGGTGAGCGCGGCATCGTATACGCGGAAGTTCGAGACCGCGCCCTTGAACAGGTTGTCGGGCCACGGCGAACGGCCGATGGTGTTGAGCGACTGGTCCTTGACGCTGGACAGTTTGGCCGGCACGGTGCCGGATGCCACCTGCGTGCCGTCGATGTACAGTTTCGCGGCGGTGCCATCAATGGTGGCGGTCACCGACAACCATTGGTCGGCCTTGGCCACGCAGGAGCTGGACTGCACGAGCGTCTCCGTACCGCCCGATTTCAGGCCGACGAGCGGGTTACGCGAACTGCCGCAGTTGAGCGTGGCGAAGAAATACTCCGTATCGGAGCTGTCGTTACCGATGTTCCACAGGAAATGGAAAGCATTGAGCATGCTGGAATCCGCTTTGACCTCCAACTGCACCGTGGCGGCGTCCTTGCCGGACAGCAGATTCGAGGGCAGCTTGACCCAGTCGCCGGTGCCGGTCTTGGCACCGCCGGAAAGGGTGAGGGCATCATCGGCCCAAAGCGAGTCGGCGGAGTTCTGTACTTCGGCCGCGCCAAGCGTAGCGTTCGGCGCACTGTTGGCCACGGTCTTGCCGTCACTTGGCTTCGTGGTGAAGTCGTAGGCGGCGATGAGATTATTGGTCGGAACGGTATCGGCCGCGACCGCCGTGGTCGCGCCGATTCCCATGCCGGCGAGCGCCATCGGCACTGCCAGCATCGCGCCGAGCAGGCGTTTGCCTATCGATGGTTTGGTTGTCATTGGTTTCCTCTTTCCGCGCGGTGATACTGCTTGTCGCGCAACAGATCTAGATGTTGAGTGGTGAAGTTCGGTAATGGCTATTGGAGCTATGGGGCTATAGAGCCTATGCGTCCGACAGCGTCGTCGGACGAACGTGCGATACGCCCCTCTGATGGGGCCGCGCCATGAAGCAAACAATCCAGTAGGCTGCTTGCTTCACAGCTCGACTCATCCAGAAGGGGCTTGGTCTACGCTGCAAACAGTTCAGGCGCGGCGCTTGCGGAAGGCGTAGGCGGCGCCGGCGGCGGCGAGCAGTATGACCGCGGTGATACCCACACCGAACACCGAGGCGCCGGTGTTGGACAGAGCGCTGCCCGGCTTGGCGGCGGGCTTTTGCGTGCCGTCATCCTTGCCATCGGTCTTGCCGGAATCGCCGGACTTCTTGACCAGCTTGTCGACGGCGGACTGGAGCCGAGACAGCGCCTTGTCCACTTCCTGCTGGTCGGTGGAGCTCTGCAACACCTGCTTCGCGTCGGCGAGCGCGGCGGCGAAAGCATCCCAACCAGACTGGTAATCAGCCTTGTTATAGCCCTTCACCTTATCGACAAGCGCCTGCAACTTGGACTTGTCCAGCGTGGAGCCGGGCTCGCCGGCCTTGATGGTGAACGTTGCCGAAGCAGTACCGGAGTACTTGCCAGCGCCGGTTACGGTCACTGTGGCGGTGCCGGGTTCGATGTTGTTCGTGTAGGCCACCGTGTAGTCGGCGCCTTCCTTGAGCGTCGCGCCATCGAGCGTAACGGTCACGGCCGGTTCCTTGGCAGCACCGTCTGCGGTGAACTCGTTGGGTTCGGCCGTGACGACCGCCCCGGAGATGTCAGTGCCAGTCACGGTGACGGTCGCCTCGACCGGCATACGGGAATCGTCCTGGGCGACGCCCTTGACGGTGAAAGTGCCGGTCTTGGCATAGGAAGCTGCGTCAATGGCATCCCACTCAACTGCAACGTCAGAAACGGAACCGTCCGCATGAGTCAGATGCGCGGTTTCCGGCAGCGTCGGCGCCACACCAACCGTCGTCTCGGCAGACAGCGCGTCAACGGACTTCACAGCCACAGCCGGAGCGTACGCCTCCAGCACCTTCTGATACTGGGCGCGGGTCACGGGCAGCACAGTGCCGTGGCGCGGCTTGCCGCCATCGGAATTGGTCGGGAAGTTCACCTCAGGCATCTTATTGCCGATAACGGTCCACTGACCGCTGGCGATATCCTCAGTCGCCATCGGCACATAGTGGTTTGGACCTTGATGATAGCTCGGCTGGTCGGCGAACAGGTAGTACTGGTAGCCGTTCACGTCGCCATCGTTGGCCTTGAATAGCGATGGACCTTCGCCGGAAGTGAAGGTTTTACCGTAACCGTTAGCCTGGCCTTTACCGATGTTCGTGGCAACTTCGCTCCATGCACTACCCTTAAGCGCATCGGCGTAGTTCTTCACGCCGGCACCACCAATTGCGGCAGTCAAATCTGTGGACTTCTCCTGACGCAAAGACATCGTGTTTTCATCTTTGTAGATGCGGTAGTAGGTATCCCCTACCTTTTGCACGGTCACATCGATGGATCCACTGCCTGCACCACCTCGGCGATCAACGTCAATCCACACTGTCGGGTCGGAGAAGTTGACGAAGTCATCGGTGGTGACGTACACCATGCGGTTGTAGGTCAGCTGCTTGCGGCTGTTCTCGTCGGTGTTGTCGTACAGGTTCGAGGCCCAATAGACCACGTACTTGCCGATTTCCTCGTCGTAGTAGGCCTCAGGCGCCCAAGTGTTGCCTGCGTAATCAGAGCTCACCTTGACGTGGCTTTGCTTGGACCAGTTGACCAGATCGTCGGACTTCCAAATCTCAATGTACTTGGAACCGTTAGCCTGTGCACCAGCAAAGCCATTCAGCCCGTTGAGGGGAGCACGACCGTCAATCTTCAGATCGGTAGCAAGCATGTAGAACTTGTCACCATCCTTGGACTTCATGATGAACGGATCGCGCAAACCCTTCTCGCCAAACTCGGAAGTGAACAGCGGAGTGCCATTGTTCAGCGTGTTCCAGTCGAGCGCATCGTTGCCCTTGGAAGCCGCGAGGCTGATTTTCTCGCCGCCCACGCCCTCGCCGGTGAAGAACGCCCACACGTAGGCCTCGTCCTTCTCTTCGGCGGCAGGCATCGGCTGAATGGTGACGGTGAAGGTCTTCGTTTCGGTGGCGGTACCGTACTTGGCAATGGCTTTGAGCGTCACAGTGACGGCATCGCTACCGGCGGCAGGGCGCTTAACAGTGACCGTTCGAGATTTGTCGTTCACGCCTTCGCCTAGTGTGGCGATATCCTTGCCACCGGTCACTTCCCACGAGATGGTCGAACCATTGTTGCCCTTGGTGGGCACGGAGAAGTTGCTACGGATGTCGTCGGAGTCCTCGATGGTGACGACGTCAAGGTCGGCCTTGGCTTGCTCGGCATCGGAGAGCTGCTTCGGCACGAGGACCGTGTAGTCGGCGGTTTTGGCGTTGTTGCCAAACGTGGCGGTGAGGATCACCTCGGCATCAGCTGCGGTTGCGGCCGGACGAGTGACTGTGGCCTTGCCGGTAGCGTTGTCAACGGCGATGGCTGCGTTGTCCGACTTCCACGCGATGCTCACGCCAGCGGCGCTGGTCGGCAGCGCGAAGTCCTCGGTAGCGGATGCGGGCACAGCGGCCTTGACAGCGGCCTCGGCCTTGTCGAGCACCTGAGCGTCATACAGCTTGGTCACGTCTGCGGCGCTGATGGCAGTGTCGTATACGGCGTAATCGTCCACGTCGAGCTTGGAGTTCGGGTCAGCGTAGGAGGACTTGCCAATGTAGGCGACGAGGCCGCCGTAATTGGTCAGGCCACCGGCCGGAATGGTGTAGGTGGCGTCTCCAACCTGCTTGCCGTTGAGGTAGAAGCTCATGGTGCTGTTGGTGCCGCTGATGACGGTGGTGTACAGAGCCAAATCGCTGGTGGCCTTGGTGCCGGTGGTGGCGGCGTTCGTCGATCCAGGGCCGACTTCGGTGCCCCACGGGCTGTTATTCGGGTCGGCCGCAGTGGCATTGGTCATTACGGATTTCGCGTAGCCACTCGGGTTGGCCGGGTTGAGCAGCCAGTAGCCGTTGGCCGGATAATTGCCGGTCTTGGCCGCGCCGATGTACGCGGCGGCGGTATTGCCGTTGCCGTAATTGTTCTTGAGCCAGATGGAGACGGTAACGTCCTTCTTACCGGCGATGGCCGTGGTCGGCACGCTAATGGTTTGCGAGCCGGTCAGGTTGATCTGGCCATTGGCCACCGTGGCGTCGCCGGATAGGGTGGCATCGCTGTTGGCCGCGCTGCCCTCGTTGGCGATGGTCTTGGACGTCAGTGCGTTATCGAATGAATAGTGGATGATCGGACTGGCATCGATTGGCGATGCGCTCTCGGCACTGGCCGTCATCGGCAGCACCAGACCAGCGAGCAGTGTTGCCACGCCGACCGTGAGTCCGGTTGCCTTTCGTATCAGCTTTCCCATGTTTCTCCTCATTGATAGGGTTGATTGTGGTTGCGCCTTCAGTTATGGAGCGAAGTTTTGTGGCCGCCCTCTGATGAGCTGAGCCGTGAAGAAAACGCCAGAGTCGTTTTTAGGCGAAGGCGAACGACAGTGAGCAAATATGAAGCCAGCTGAAAGCTGGTCCTTAATTGCGTTCGAGGTGGCCGCCGTTAGGCAGTCGGGGGAGAGACCTGCGGCGGCAGCCGCGGGATACAGAATCGGCCGAAGGCCATGCCGTTCTTTCGGTGGCTTCGCCGCGGTCTCTCCCCCAGTCAGCCTTCGGCTGACAGCCCCCCTCGTCAGAGGGGGGCTTGGTTGCCGTAGCAGCTCAGGCGCGACGCTTGCGCCAGAGGGTTAGGGAGATGCCGGCGATGGCGAGTGCTACCACGGCACCACCCAGGCCGAGCACGGCCGTACCGGTATTGCTCAGCGCGCTGCCGGGCTTGTTGACGTTGGTCTTGTCGCCGGTGGTCGGGGTAGTCGGCTTATTGCCGTCGCCCTTATCTCCGTCACCTTCGCCCGGATTGGTCGGAGCCTTCTGCAGGGCTTCGATTGCGGTCTTAAGGTCGGCTGCGGCGGTATCGACCTCGCCCTGATTCTCAGCGGCGAGCGCGGCCTTGGCAGTCTTCAGCGCGGCGGCAAGCTTGGCCCAGGAATCGGCCGTGTAGTCGGATTCCTTGAGCGCTTCGGCGGCGGCGATCTGCTTGTTGAGCTCAGCCAAATCGACCTTGCCCTGTTCAATGCCGTCAACCGTAGTATCGGATGGATTGACCAAACCATCGGTGTAGCCGTCGTAAGCAACCGCAACAGTGCCAGAGACGCTGGCCGGGAGGGTCACAGTGGCCTTGCCTTCGGCGTCGAGCTTCACGGTCTTGGACCAGTCGCCAGCAGAGAACTTCACCGAACCGGCGAGCGTGCCCTTATCGGCGGAGGTCACCGTGGCGGTGAGCTCGCGGGTGCCGGCGTTGTACACGGCCTTGGTGGTGGAGTCAACAGCCTCGATGTGCGTCGGGTTGGCAGCGGTCCAGGACTTCGTCACCTTGAGCACAGACTCAGGCACGTTCACGAACGCACCGTGACGCACCTTGTCCGGCAGACCGCCGTTAGCACCCTGAGTGATGTAGCCCTGAGCGCCCGGCTCGGCTTTGACCGGCTTCTTTTCGTTGTTGAAGTCCGGGTAACGCTTGGTCATCGGGTTGTCCCACGTGGTCTTGGAAAGCTCGGCACCCGTGGTCATAAATGCACGGTAGGCGAAGTTGTCGGACAGCAGAATGTAGCCGTCGTCGTCCTTCGTGTTGAGTTCGTCATCCTTGTTGAGCTTGATGGTCTCTGGTCCTTCGAACGGCAGCAACGCCTGCTCGAGCAGCTGCCAACCGGTGTTCGGGTCCTGACCCGGAGATGCCTCGGTGGTCGGTGCAGTCAGCACCTTGGAACGCTCAAGGAAGATGCTCTTACCAGTGGTGATGTAATCGCCAGCGGCACCGCCCTGCTCATTCTTGGTGAATCGGTAGTAGTAGCCACCGATCTTACGCACGGTGGAATCAATGCGCGAGTAGCCGGTGTCCTGCCACATCTGCGGCTCGGTGAAGTTCACGAAGTCGCGGGTGATGGCGTAACGCACCTGAGCATAGGAGCTATTGCCGGTTTTGTCGTTCTTGACCGGAGTGGTACGGGTGTCATCAGTGAACATGCGGGAAGAGAAGAACACCACGTAAGCGTTCAGGTCATCATCCCAGTAAGCTTCCGGCGCCCAGGTCATACCGGCGTTCGGCGTGTTGATGGTGATGCCGCCGTTGCCGTCGCCGTTGGTACGGGTCCAGTTCATCATATCGGTGGACTCGTAGACCTCAACTTTCCGAGAACCGTTAACCTGGTTCTGGCTCCAGCCCATTGACGAGACCTTGAGATCAGTGGCAATCAGGTAGTACTTGTCGCCTTCGTGGGAACGCAGCACGAACATGTCACGCAAGCCACCCGTGTCTGCATCATTGGTAAGTACCGCCTGGCCATTGTTGCGAGTCTTAAACGTGAAGAAATCGTTCTTCTCAGTGGAAGCCACCCAGGCCTTTTCTCCACCGTTGCTGTCGCTCTCAAAAGTGACGGCCGCATAGCCGGTGTCAGGCGCGATGCGGGTCTTCTCCTTGACAGTGACCTCGATGGTCTTGGTGACCTTCTCACCGCCGTTGTAGGAAGCGGTGGCGGTCAGCGTAACCGGCTTGGAATCACCGTCGCCGTAGGCCGGACGATTGATGATGCCAGCACCACGATACGGGTCATCGGCACCAGTGGTCCTGTTTTCGTACTTCTCGTTAGTGGACGTAATGAGCTTCTCGTCCGAGGACTTCCACGTAATCGCCGAGCCGTTCTTGGTGCCCTTGGCGACTAGCGGCAGATTCTCGGCCGCCGGAACTTTCAGCGCAGCAATCGCGGCATCGAGGTCGGCTGCGGCGGCGTTCTGGGCGTTCATCGGCTCAACGGTGACGGGCAGTTCGGCCTTCACACCACCCAGCTCAGTGGTGGCGGTGATGGTGGCAGTACCAGCCTTGACGCCGGTTACAGTACCGTCTGCGGCGACCTTGGCCACGGACTCATCGGAGGAGGACCAGGTGACGTTCTTGCTCACGGCGTCGTCCGGAGTGACGGTGGCGGTGAGCTTGGTGGAGTCCTTCTCAATCAGGGTGAGCTTGTTGTTCACCACACCGGTACCGGAAATCGCAACGGCGGTCGGCATGGTCAGGTCAGCGCCCCTGTAGACCTTGATATCATCCATTGCACCATTCCAGTACTCATCGACGGAGTAGAACGACTTGCCGATGTAGGCGGTGGTCGCACCGAGATCGCTCATCTTGATGCCGGTGTTGGCCTTGAAAATGATCAGGGCATTGTTGCGGAACACGGCAAGGTTGGTGCCGTCCACGACAATCTTGTAATCGGCCCAGCTGTTGTCGTTGCCGGAAACGGTGACCTTGGATCCCTGTTCGTTACCCCAGTTGTTGTTGGAGATAACGCCCTTGATGGCGGTCTTGCTGTTGTAGAACATCAGGTACTTGTTGGCGTTGGCCTGATCGGTGGTGTTGGCGTCGTTCGAGCCGTCCTTGCCGACGATGAACGAGAAGAACTTGCCGCTGTCGTCGTGACGAGTCTTGGACGCGAACTCCAGAGTGAAGGAGTCGCCGGCGTCCTTGAACAGCTGGTCATCGATCTGGGCGTACTGGCCATCGCCGCGCAGTGAGAGCGCCTCGTTGTTGCTGCGGTCACCGTACTGTTCGATCTTGGCACCGTCCTTCAGCGTCAGGTTGTACTTGCCGGTCGAATCGGCAATCGCGCTGTTCGTGGTGCCGTTTTTGCCCGTGAAGTCCCAGCTGGCGAGCAGCGTCGGTTCAGCAGCCTTAGTAGTCTGCACTGTCGCGGTATCGGTTGTCTGTGGTTGGGAATCTTCCGATTCCATGGCATACGTCGTCGGAACTACTGCCACCATCGTTGATATTGCAATCAACGATGCTGCCATCTTCTTCCAATGCTTCACCGCATCTCTCCTTGTCCTTTGCCTCGACCCACTTGTCGGGTGTCTCGTTCGCCTCTACGTGAACGCAAACATTATTTGCGATGATACCATTACGGCACTGAGACTCAGTGTGCCAGATTCCTTATGTATATAAGCACTTACAGGGGGGCAACCGCCCAGCCCGAACACTCCCCGTATGCCAAAAGCCCCCTTCCAAGCCAATCACTAATACCCCTCAATCGGCACCCCGCTCCGCCAGCCGCCCCAAACTGTTATCAATTTGTTATCTTTACCGCGCTTGCGTGGACAGAGAACGCTCAGACCTCGAAGATCGCCACATATTCGTGAGAGAACCCGCCTAGTCAATGAGATATGGATTGAAAACACGCTCGGTAACGGGGATATGGAGCATCAGCATGGTGCCGTAACCAAGGATCACCAGCAGGAACAGTCCACCGGGCATGTGGAACCAGCTGGCCGCCAGCAGTGCCACGAACACGGCATCCACGATGACCAGGGCCACGGTCATCGCGATGTGGGAGATGCCGAAGATGAAGGCGTTCTTCAAGGTGCCGGCCACGGTGTTCTCGAAGCGTGCCTGAAGCGCGAACACCCATTCGAAACCGATAAGCCAGAGGATGGTCAGCGCGAATTTGATGATGAGCAGCGGCGTGATCTGCAGGACGATCCATGACCAGACCAGTGCAATCAGCACCACCAAGAACGGCAGCCACAGCAGTGTGGCTTTGATGAAGTTGGCTTTGAATGACTTGAAGTAGTTGGCGGTTACGCCTTTGCCCTCGCCCTCGATGGAGCGGCGGCAAGCATCATGGCCGGCGGTCAGGGCCGCACCGATGGTGATGAGCGGAATCGAAGTGACCAGCATCAGAATGTTGATCCATACGCCGTCAACAAGATTGCTCCACGCGCGCATGAATTTCGAGTCCGGTGCCAGCCAGTTCATCAACTACTCCTCGTACAGCTTTTGGCTCCCCTCAGGGAGGGGAGCCAAATTGTCGGGCTCAACCCTTGACCGCTCCGCCTTCGGCCCTGCAATTACGGACTCGCCTACGACGAGGCTCATCATTAGCTTCGCCGCTGTCGCGGCTCAGCCTGGAGCCTGCTGGAAGCCCACTGGGCTTCCAGCCATGGGCTGACGACGCGAGTCGTCAGCCCTTGACGGCTCCCGCCATGACACCAGAGACTATATACTTCTGGCATACCAAGTAGAAGACGATGATGGGGATGATGGCCAGCACCAGGCAGGCCATCATGGCGCCCATATCCACGGAACCGTAGCCGCCCTTGAGGTATTGCACGGCGACCGAGACGGTCTTGTACTTGCCGAGGTCGAGCGTCAGGTACGGCAGCAGGTAGTCGTTCCAGATCCACATGGCTTCGAGGATGGCCACCGAGACGATCGACGGCTTCATAATCGGCACCACGATCTGGAAGAAGATGCGCGGCACTGACGCGCCGTCGATCATGGCGGACTCCTCAAGCTCCTGCGGGATGCCCTTGATCACGCCAGTGAAGATGAACACGGCCAGACCGGCACCGAAACCGAGGTACACGATGCACAGGCCCCACGGGGTATTGAGCTTCAGCATGTCGGCGATCTTGGAGAGGGTGAACATCACCATCTGGAACGGCACGATCATATTGAACAGGAACAGGGTGTAGAGCAGCTTCGCGGCCCAGTTGTTCACGCGCACGATCCACCATGCGCACATCGAGGTGCACACCAGAATCAGCGCCACCGAGCCGACGGTGATAAGCAGCGTCCAGCCGAAGGAGGCGAAGAACTGCGTGGTCTCGATGCCGCGCACATAGTTCTCAAGTCCCACGAACGCCTTGCCGGCAGGCAGGGAGAACGCGTTCTTGGAGATGTACGCCTTCTGCTTGAAGGAGTTGATCAGCACCAGGACGATCGGGAAAATCCAGAACAGGGAGACAACGGCAAACAGCACGGTCCATAATGCGCCATGCTTCACAGGCTTGTTCTCGTTCATCAGGCTGCCACCTCCTTGCTCGTGGTGAGCTTGTTCTGAATCAGGGCGATGACCGCGACCAGGATGAAGAACAGCACGGCCTTCGCCTGGCCGACGCCTTCCCAGCCCATACGGCCGTAGAAGGTGCGGGTGATGTTCAGCGCCAGACCTTCAGACATGTTGCTCGGCGCACCGTTGGTCAATGCGAGGTTCTGATCGTAGAGCTTGAAACCGTTGGTCACGGTCAGGAAGGAGCACACGGTGATGGACGGCATCATCAGCGGGATGATGATGCGGAACATGGTCTGCCGTCCGTTGGCGCCGTCCACGGCCGCAGCCTCCAGCACGTCGGTGGGCAGGGCCTGCAGGCCGGCGATGTAGATGATCATCATGTAGCCGATCTGCTGCCAGCACACCAGGATGACCAAGCCCCAGAACCCGTAGGACGCCTTATAGGTCAGGGCGCGGCCCCAGTGGGCCAGCACGCCGTTCAGGAGCAGCAGCCAGATGTAGCCCAGGATGATGCCGCCGATAAGGTTCGGCATGAAGAATACCGAGCGGAACAGCGTGGAGCCCTTGATCGCCTTGGTCAGCATGTAGGCGATGGCGAAGGCGATCACGTTGATCACGATGGTGGTCACGATGGTGAACGCGGTGGAGAAGCCGAGCGCGTGCAGGAATTCCTTGTCTTTCAACGCTTTGCCATAGTTCTTAAGCCCCACCCATTCACCGTCGGTAACGGTGGTGAATTCGCAGAAGCTTAAGTAGACGCCCATGATGAAGGGCACCAGGAACCCGATGATGAATGCGGCGAATGTGGGAAGCGCGAACAGCGCCCACCATCTGCGTATCGCCTTGCCAGCCATGCTGATCATGACTTTTCCTCCTCCTTGAGTCCGCTGCGTTGCGACACTGCATCGTGCGCCGGCTGCGGAGTTCAACTCAATGCGAGCTTGCCGATCGAGAACCGCATGCACGGCCTGTTCTCGTTCAAGCCTATGTTCATAGTAAACGTCGAATCATTATATGTCAAACGTTGTCATTTTAGGCGTTTCAAGTTCGAGCATACTCCGGTTCCAGCAATCTTCTTTCACCTAAGATAATGGCTATATAAAGCCAATCTAACGCCGACATAGACACTTTGCAAACGTTTGTAATACAATCGTTGTCATCGCCGCAGATCAATCAATCAGCATGTACACTGGAGTCAGTTGTGCATGTGTATTGCGATTTTCCATTCAACGCAAGGGGGCTGCAATGGCTACGAGCATTCAGGATGTCGCCCGCGAGGCCGGCGTCTCCATCTCCACCGTCTCACGTTCCTTCACCAGGCCGGATCTGGTGTCGGCCAAGACCCGCGAGCGCGTGCTCGCCATCGCCGACAAACTCAATTTCTCACTCTCCCGCTCGGCTGCGGCCCTGAAATCCGGCCGCTCCCTGCGCATCGCAGTACTGATGAGCGGCCATATCCGCCTGTGGTTCACCGCCTCGGTCATCGAGGGGCTCAACGAGGTGCTGCACACGCAGGGCTACGATATTTCGGTATTCCAGATTTCCAGCATCGAGGAGCGCAAGGAATTCTTCGAGATGTTGCCGGTACGCCGTAACGCCGATGCCGTGATTGTGGCGTCTTTCGATATCGACAACAACGAAATCGCGCAACTGGCTTCGGTCGGCGTGCCGATCGTCGGCATCAATTCAGTCGAACCCGAAGCCCGCGGCTTTACCGCCGCCGTCAATATCGACGATGTGCAGGGCTCCACGCTGGCCGCCCGCCATCTTATCAATCTCGGACATCGCCGCATCACCTACATCAGCACCAATCGCGAGGTGTCGCTGAGCTTCTCCGTGCAAAGCCGATTCGACTCATTCACCGCCTGCTGCCGCAGGGAAGGCATCGAGCCGCAGGTTATCGTCTGCAAGGTCGATGACGATGGACGTTATGAAATCAGCGACGTGGTCAACCAACTCATAAGCCAAGACGAGATGCCCACCGCCATCGCATGCCAAGAGGACGGCATTGCTTTGCCGCTTATGTTCCAGCTGGAGCGCAATGGATTCTCCGTGCCCGGCGACGTCTCGTTGATCGGCTACGACGATAGTTTCTACACCGGCGATATCGGCCTGACCACCATCCGCCAGGATCCGGTGGAAATGGCCCGCGTGGCAGCCCGCATGACGCTCGATCTCATTGACGAAAAGCCGATTGAGCAACCCTACATCGTGTTCCCGGCCCAGCTGAAGGTCCGCTCCTCCACCTCCCGCGTTAAGTAGGCTCACACAACAAAGCCCACCATAGAAAAAGTGTGAGGCAACCGCACAATAACGCTCAATCGCACATTGTGGGAAATGGCGAAAAATCGCCAATCTATGGACACACAGTGTGTGATTGAGCGGGTGCGTGCCTCACACTTTTTTGCGGCGGACGATTTTGTGCGAGACTCAGCAATACAAAGCGGCGCCCCCGGAGAAGGAAATGGCAGGGGCGCCGCGGATTGTTACTTATCGGCTATGGGACTCTATGAGACTCAGTGCGAAGCCTCGTATTCGGAAGCCCAACCGTCCACGAAGGCGGTCTTGACGGCATCCCACTTGCCGGTGCCCTGCGCGTACTCGAGCAGTGCCTGGCCGACCTTGTTCTTCCACTCTTCGGACGGCATCATGGTGAAGTTCCAAGAAACCTGGGTCTTGCCGGACTTCTGATCCTCAACAGCGGCTTCAGTCAGCGGGTTGTCAAACTTGACATCATCGAAGGTCTTGAACGGGGTGGTGAAGCCCATGTCCTGAGAGATGGCCTTCTTGCCGGTGTCGGAGGTGATCACCCAGGAGAGGAAGTCCTCGGTGGCCTTCTTGTCGGCGTCGGAGGCCTTGTCGTTGATGCACCAGTAGTTCTCGGAACCAGTGGCCAAGCCCTGCTTCTCTTCACCCTTGACACCGGTGTAGATTGGCATCATGCCCACGGATTCGGCCTTCATGCCGGCCTTCTGCAGGTCGGTCCAAGCCCAGGTGCCGTTCTGATAGAAGGCAGCCTCGCCGAGCGCGAACTCGGAGTTCGCATCATCGCCGGTCTTGGCGCTCAGCTGGGTGGGGTCGGTGGTGGAGTCGGTGATGTACAGGTCGAAGATCTTCTTGTAGTTCGGCAGATAAGTGCCCTTGATGGTGGCCGGCTGCTCGGTGACGTTGTCGTCCTTGAACTCATAGTAGAGCGGCAGGTTGGCCAGATGGGTCTTGAATCGCCAGTCGGAGCTGGAGTCGAAGCCGGCGGAGGTGAACGCGCCCTTGATGCCAAGCTCGTCCTTGCGGGACTGCATGTCGTCAGCCACGGCCTTCAGGGTGTCGAAGTTGTCGATTTCGTCCATGGACGTGGCTTTGGCACCATCCAGCGCGAAGTATTTGTTAAGGATGTCCTTGTTGTAGATCAGGCCGTAGGTTTCCATCACGTACGGCACACCGACCACCTTGTCGCCGTCTTTCAGGGCCACGTCCTGGTTGGTGAGTTCCTTATACACATCCGTGTTGGACATGTCGGCGGTGTACTTCTTCCAGTTCTGGTAGCCGACCGGGCCGTTCACCTGGAACAGGGTCGGGGCCTCGGTCTTGGCAATCTCGGACTTCAGGGTCTGCTCGTAGGTGCCGGAGGCCGCGGTCTGGACCTTGACATCAACGCCCTTCTCCTTGGTGTACTCCTTGGCCAGAGCGGCCCACTGATCAGCCGCTTCCGGCTTGAAGTTCAGGTAGTAGACCTTGCCCTTGGAGTCGTCGCCGGAAGTGGAGCTTCCACAAGCGGCAAGGGTTCCGAGGGACATTGCAGCGATGGCCGCCACTGCGACCGCTGACTTCACTGTACGATTCATCATCGAACCTTTCTCTTTCATCGTCGACCCGGCCATCCCCGGTCAGGACAGGTACGCTAACACGCACCTTTATGACTATCGACATGCACTATTGTGCAACGGTTTGCTTCTTTTTGCAAACGATAGCAATATCGGCGCGTCATAAATCATCATTTTCAGGCCATTGTCAACAAATATCCCATTAATTCGGTCATTTTTGCCTCATTATCGCAATGCAAGCGTTCGCAATTATGAGAGCGCTAACATATCTTTCATGGCAATCGATTGCCACTTATACCCATCAAAAAAACAACACGGCGACGCTATCGTTTGCAAATCATTTATCGACATACCGCAATTCCCACCACAAACAATAAAGGCCCGCCCGCAGCAGCAGGCAGGCCAGCGTAATCACAGCGCAACCGGGGCTAGGCGTTCCACCGTTCGATGACGTTATCTCCCTTATAGACGCTGAGCACCGAGTAGTGCGCCGTATCCAAACGCAGCAACCGCGCGAAATGCGGGTCCACGCCCAGCCATTGCGAGGTGAGGATGCGCAGGATGTGCGCATGAGCCACCAACAGCACATTATGGCCGTCTTTCAGCAGCGGCGTAATCTCATCGATGGCGCTCTTGGCGCGTACCGCTGCTTCTTCCAGCGTCTCGCCAGGCCCGGCATGGACCGGCACCTGCTCGCCCGAAGGTAAGGTCTCGACCCAATCGCCCTCCAGCGTGGGCGTCAGCGAGCGCGGCCCGTCACGCCACACATCCCATTCAAAACCGCTGGCCTCACTCACCTGCTGGCGCGTACGCCCCTCGGCTCGGCCGTAATCCCATTCAGCGATGCCGTCCAACACACCGTGGCCCGCAAAACCGGCCAGTTCAGCGGTTTGGCACGCCCGCTTCAGCGGACTGGAAAACACACAGCCCTGGCTGAATCCTTCGGGGAAAGCTTCGCGCAGGCGCCTTCCGGCATCCGCTGCCTGCTGCTCGCCGACCGCAGTCAACGGGATGTTCGTGCGCCCGGTATGCTGCCCGGATTCGCTCCACACGGTCTGGCCGTGGCGCAGCAACACCAAAAATCCGTTGCCGCCACGAGAGTTCTCGACGGCAACGGTGCCGTTCACGTTCTGTTCGCTCATGCCTCCACTCTAGTCTGCGCTCGTTCATGACTCCACCATTAACGCCCATCTTTTGCGCTGAGATGATTGAGATGCTATTAGACTGAGAGTCATGAGCGACGAAACGAACACCGACTTCCCCTCCAGCGCCGACCGTGCGGTCGACAGCCTGCACCGCATCGACGAGAAGGTCAACAGGCTGCGCGAGGACCGGCTCAACGACCCTGATTCTCTGGGCGACAAGCTCATCAAGTCGGCAGTCCCAGCGCTGGCAGGCTTGGTTGCCGGCAAAGCATTCCAGATGATATGGGACAAGGGCACAAGCAAACGCAATCTGCGCAAGGGACTGGCGGCAGACGCGCCGCAAAGTCTGGCAATGAGTCTGACATTCGCCGCCGTTTCGGCCGCACTCGGCGCAGTGGTTTCGCAGCTGTCGGATCGGGGCTCCAAGGCGTTCGTCGACCACCGCCATCGCAAGCCCAGCCGCTAATCCCCCGGTTGGATGATGGTTTCTGTTGGCTGACTGATGACTCATCGCTGGAATTTCGTCAAGGAACCATCAGTCAATCGACAGGAACCATCAGTCCAGCACAGTTCCGCCACACAATATCGGCATTTCACTGTGAGGTAATCCACCGTGGCGTCCGGCGTCTGCCGTGCGACAATAAAGCCATGGTTACCAACGCAACAATCGAGGCTCTTCTGGGCCGCCGCTCCATCCGTAAGTTCAAGGACGAGGCCATCGACGACGATACCCGCGCCACGCTCGAAACCGTCGCCCAACATGCCGCGTCCAGCCAGTTCCTTAACGACTGGTCCGCCATCCGTATCACCGACCCGGCCACCAAAGCCAAGCTCGCCGAATTCGGCCATCAGCCGTATATCGCCACCGCGCCGTTGCTGTACGTGTTCGTCATCGACGAGCACCGCAACGCACGCATCGCCGAACGCAAGGGTATCGATCCCGCTTCCGACGAATTCCATCTCAAGTACAGCTATCGCTTCACCCAAGCTCAGAACGACGCAGTGCTGGCCCTGCACGCCATGGAGACCGCCGCCTATTCGCTGGGACTGGGCTGCGTGATTCTCGGCTCTCTGCTCAACAACATCCCCGGCCTTATCGACGTGCTGAATCTGCCGGAATACACGTATCCGGTGCTGGGTCTGGCCATCGGCAAGCCCGATCAGAACCCGACCGTCAAGCCGCGCATGCCGCGCACGATGCAGTTCTTCGAGAACACCTACCCGGCTGACGCCGATGGCGTACTCGACCAGCTGCCCGCCTTCGACGAGGAAGTTCACCGGTACTACGATCTGCGCCAAGCCGACCGTCCGGTGGACGCCTTCAGCGATCAGGTCGCCACGATCAGTCGGCAGGATGTCAGCCATCAGACACTGCTCGACAAGGCCGCCGCTCAGGGCTTCCGTCTGGATCAGTGAGACCAGAACCAACGAGATAGCCTCGGATAGGCTCGTCACTGAGTCGTCTCGGTCTCAGCACTGCGACGACTCAGTTCCAACACCTCAACATTTCATCACCGGATACCGGCAAAATTGCACAACCATCCCGCCGGTGTCGCACCATCAACAAACGTTCACATATCAGTCCCATTATGCGGACAACCAACGGCCAGTTTTGCAAGAAAACCCGCCAAACCAGCAGTATTCGCACCAGTGGTGGGAATAGACTGCATGTGGCCGCAATGACTACGAACCGGAAAAGAGGGACTGGATGCGGACAGTTTGGCAAGTCTTTCTACGCGATTGCAGACGTATCTTACGCAATCCCGTTGCCGTTGTGGTGACGCTCGGCGTAGCAATGCTGCCCTCGCTGTACGCATGGTTCAACATTCTCGCCAACTGGGATCCCTATTCAGCCACCGGCAATCTGCAAGTGGCCGTAGCCAATGAAGACCAAGGCACCACCAACGATCTGGTCGGCCATCTCGATGCGGGCCGGCAGGTCGTCAAGAAACTCAAGCAGAACGACGAACTCGGCTGGCGCTTCGTAGACAATGAGGAACAGGCCGTCCACGGCGTGGAGACCGGCGGATACTATGCAGCCATCGTGCTGCCCAAGGATTTCAGCGCCAGCTTGGTCGAATCGGTGACCGGAACCTCCAAACAGCCGAAAATCAAGTATTACGTCAACGAGAAGAAGAACGCGATCGCGCCGAAAATCACCGACACCGGCGCCACCACCATCGATGAGCAGATCAACTCCGCCTTCGTCACCACGGTAGCCACCACCGTTGCCTCGGCCGTTTCCGAAGCGGGAGACGATCTCGACCAAGTCACCGGCAAAGTCCAGCACGATACGATCGATGATCTCAATACGGTGATGTCCACGCTGAACACCGTTCAGGATTCACTCACCGACTTACAGGACACGCTGGCCCAATCAGACACGATTCTCGCCGACGCCAAACAGACCACCGCCTCACTCAAGCAGACCGTCGCGGCCGCGCAGAATGCCTCCCGCCAGTCCGGCACACTGTTGGCGGAAACACAGGCCGGGTCACAAGCCTTCTCCACCACACTGGTCGGCGCGCTCGACAGCAGTTCAGCACAACTCTCCGGACTGGCCGTCCACGTCAACAACGCCGCCGGCAGCATCACCGGTTCCTTCAACAGCGCGCAGAACTCCGTCGACACCATCACCAACACACTTTCGGCCCCACTGAACGCCACCCAAACGTCAATCAGCGATCTGAAAGACGCGCTGACCAAAGCCGGCATCGGCAAAGACACCACCGACCCGGTCGGCCAGAACATCTGGAAACAAATCGATGCGCTCGACTCATTGATCAGCAAACAGCAGACACAGCTCAACACCTTCCATACCGACACCACACAGTTCATCAACTCCGGCAAAGACGCCACCACGAACCTTTCCGGAGCCATGACCAACACCACCACCGGCGGCATCGCGGCGCTGAATACCGCGCGCGGCTCGCTGACCGGCACCGTGATGCCGTCGCTCACCTCATCATTGAACAGTTTCGCCGCCCTGAACGGCACGCTGGATGGCACGTTGACTTCGTTGTCCGGCACCTTGGATCAGGCCGACGGGCTGTTCGACCAGCTTGTCGATACCCTGAACCAAACAAAAACCACCATCAGCAGCACGCAGGATTCGCTGCGCCAGGTGGCCAGCGATGTCGCCACCGTACGCACCGATATCGCCACGCTCGATAGTTCCGCCGCTTACCAGAAAATCCGGGATACGCTGCATCTGGATGACAAGGGATTCGGCGACTTCATGGGCAATCCCGTCACCCTGACCACGAAAGTCGTGTATGCCACCGACAATTACGGGTCCGCAGTCACCCCGTTCTACACGAATCTGGCACTGTGGGTAGGCGGTTTCGTGCTAATCGCCATCTACAAGCTTGAGGTCGACCGCGAGGGCATTCGCCGTATCACCGCTACGCAAGCATATCTTGGCCGCTGGCTGCTGCTGGTCACCATCGGATTCCTGCAAGCCGTCATCGCCACCATCGGCGATCTGGTGCTTGGCATCCAATGCGAGCATCCGCTGCTGTTCATCTTGGCCGGGATCTTCTGTTCGTTCGTATACATCAACATTATTTACGCACTGGCCGTGGCGTTCCGCCATATCGGCAAAGCCATCGCCGTAATTCTGGTCATTGTGCAGATACCCGGCGCCTCCGGCCTGTATCCGATTGAAATGATGCCGAACTTCTTCCGCGAACTGCACCCGTGGCTGCCCTTTACCTACGGCATCAACGCGATGCGCGGCCCGATTGCCGGCCTGTACGCGAACCATTACTGGCTCGACATGCTGCACCTGTTCTGGTATCTGCCGGCGGCACTCTTCGTGGGACTTGTCATACGCCGGTATGCGATGAACCTGAACGCGCTGTTCGACCGTCGTTTGGGAGATACCGACCTGATGATCACCGAGCACAACAGCATGGTGAACGAACAGGTGAGCTTGAACTCCGTATTCCGCACGGTGTCCGACAGCAAGGAACTGCGCGATATCATCGCCCATCGCGCGCACCGGTTCTTCGCACGGTATCCAAAGATGATCGTTGCCGGTCTGGCATTGCTGACCGTACTCCCGTTCGTATTCCTGGTGCTGCTGTTCGTCACCCAAGAGAAAATCGCCATGCTGACCTCCTGGATTCTGTCGATTATTCTTATCGACGCCTATCTCATTGTGGTTGAATACGCACGCGAAACCTACGCCATGCAGCTTGGCGTCAGTGCCATGAGTGCCGACGAGTTCCGCAATGTGATGCTCAACGGATATGTGTGGCGGCGTTTCCACGGCCACGGACGTCACGAAGCGGCGATGGGCAGCAATCCGGATATCGGCGAAACCACTGAACGACTCACACTGTTCGGCGATCAGGCCGCCGAGCCGACTGCGCACACCGCACAGTCCGGTCAGTCTGGGCAGTCTGGGCAGTCTGGGCAGTCTGGGCAAGGAGGCGCACGATGAAGCTTATCTGGAAAATATTCGTACGTGACGTGCGCCAAGCCACCCGCAATGTGATCGCCGTAATCGTGGCTATGGGATTGGTGATTGTGCCGGCACTGTACGCCTGGTACAACATCGCCGCCAGCTGGGACCCGTACGGCAACACCAAGGCCTTGAAGGTCGCCGTGGCAAACGTGGATAAGGGCTATAAGTCCGGTCTGATGCCGATCACCATCAACGTCGGCGAAACCGTGACCAGTACGCTCAGGGCCAATCATGACCTTGACTGGCAGTTTGTGGATCGTGCTAAGGCCATCGATGGCGTGAACTCAGGCGAATACTATGCCGCGCTGATTATTCCAAAGAGCTTCAGCTCCGATATGATGACGCTGTTTTCACCGAAGATCAAGCACGCCAAGCTCGAATACTATCTCAATGAGAAAATCAATCCGATCGCTCCGCATATCACCGACCAGGGTGCTACCACCGTGGCCACGACCATCGACCAGACATTTGTGAAGACCTTGGCGAGCGTGGCGCTGGATTTGGTTTCCAACGTGGCCGATTACGCGCAAAGCCCGCAAATGGAGCAGTACGTCAACAACGCCTCCAGTCATATTGCCACCATGTCGTCTCGTTTGACCGGCACTGCGTCGCAGATGGATTCCTATGCCAATCTGCTCGGGGCCGCCAACAGCATCATTGATTCCACCGATAAGCTGCTGGGATCAACAGGCTCAGCTGCGGCCACAACCAAAAAGGCGTTGAAACAGACCCGCAACGGCGTCTCCAGCCTCGACAAGGCATTGTCCGGAGCCACCGATGGCGTCGGTACGGCATTGCAGCAGGCCGGTTCATCCTACGACACCATTGCCAAGCAAATCGATGCCGCTTTTGCCGATGTGGGCTCACAATCCTCACAGATATCAAACAAGCTAACCGATATGCAATCCAAAGTGGAGGCTCAGGCCGACAGCTTTGGAAAGTATGCCGCCGCTTTACGAGATCTCGCCAAACAAGCGGCTTCACTGCCCGTGGGCGGAGATACCGTTGCCGCTCAACTGAACGCGGCTGCAGACCAAGCCACAAAGGCGCAGCAGAGCATGCAGCAAGCCGCCACCGCGTTGGGCGATGCGGCCACGCACATAGCAAACGGTACTGCCGATGCCGATACAGCGCGTCGAGATCTGAAATCACAAATCGCTGCCGCCAAACAATCGATTACTCAGGCTTCAGACACGTACAAGAGCACGCTGAAACCGCAACTGAACAATCTGACCTCGTCCATGGACGAAGTGACCACGCAGGCAAGTTCCGTAATCGACGGGCTTGCATCGACCGTAAGCAGCGTGTCAGGTCTTTCTGGCGGCGTTTCAGACAGCCTGACGGACATCCAGTCGGCCTTGACTGACGCAGCTAGCGCTTTGACCCGTTCGGCGAAGAAACTCGACAACTTGTCTTCCCAACTCGCCTCTATCACCAATGGCGGCACCATCGACCTGTCTGCGATTTCCTCTGCGAAGCCCGATGCCATTGCTTCCATGCTGGCGGCACCCGTAGCGGTCGACCGCATCGCGCTCTATCCCGTTGCCAACTATGGTTCCGCGATGGCTCCGTTCTACACGATTTTGTCTATTTGGGTCGGTGCGATCATTCTGGTCGCCATGTTGAAAGTATCGATTTCCGACCATGAGAAGGCTCGTATCTTAGGGTTGGGCAATGATCTGCCGCTCGGTTCGGAAGTGGGTCTTCGCGAGGCCATGATTGCCGGGCGGATTGCCGGACCGGCCGCCGCGTTGGATGTGCTGAAGAAGCCGCGTGCCGAGGCTCCCGGCAATGCGCGGCAGTTCGGTTTACGCTTGCACCACGAATATTTCGGCCGATACATGATTTTCGGTTTCCTTGCTTTGCTGCAAGGTACGCTGGTGTGCCTGGGCGATATGTTCTATCTCGGCGTGCAGTGTGAGCATCCGATTCAGTTCTTGATGGTCGGGTGGTTGTCTGCACTGGTGTTCTCGAATATTGTGTATACGCTGACCCTGTCGTTCGGTGATATCGGCAAAGCCATTGCCGTAGTACTGCTGGTTATGCAGGTAGCCGGTTCCGGCGGCACATTCCCCATTGAAACACTGCCGACGTTCTTCCAGGTCGTTTCTAAATGGCTACTGTTCCCCTATGCGGTGGATGCGATGCATTCGGCCATGGCAGGCTCATTCGGCATGGAATACTGGGTTTCCATGGGCAAACTGGCACTGTTCCTTGTCCCCTCATTGCTGTTGGGACTTATGTTGCGCAAGCCGGTAATTCGCTTCAACGATTGGGTTATCCGCAACCTTGAAAACACCAAGGTGATGTAAGTGTTGGACGAAGTGTGTCCGAGCGCCCTGAACGCTTAGCAGCCTACGACCTGACGTGTTTGGACCGTAACCTGTCTCAGACACGGCGTTGGCGAGGTCTGTGGAGCTTCTGACGCTAACGTCTACGTGGCTTGTAGCCCTTTTTACGACTGTGTGGCTTGAGTTGCTGGTTCAGCGGTACATGCCGGTAACTGGATTGCGGATCGCGATGCGTGAGATGCCAGCATCCGCAAAATTCGCAACGGTACACCCATAGCTCAACTCCGCGCTCGATTAGGCTTTGATCAGCGGCACGCTGAACCTGCGCCTTATCGTGATACATGATTTTATTCGACGTAGCGCAACGTTTAGGGGTGAAGTAATGCATAGCAGAAGCCAGTGTAGAGCGACCCCATAACCAAGCCAGTTGGCAGATTCTAGTGGTGGTTGCAACACCTGAGGTTTGAGCGGCCTTCCATGGTCACGTTGTCGGTTGTTGAGGTTATCACGCGGCGTCGAGCAGTTCGATGATCTTCTCGCTTGGTTTCATGAACCCGAGGGTTTTGCGTGGCCGGTCGTTGAGTTCCTCGGCGACCGCGTCGAGGTAGTCCTCCGGGTAGACGGATAGGTCGGTGCCTTTGGGGAAGTACTGGCGCAGGAGCCCGTTGGTGTTCTCGTTGGTGCCGCGCTGCCACGGGGAGTGCGGGTCGCAGAAGTAGACGGCCATGTCCAGCGAGGCGCCGATCCGTTTGTGCAGGGCGAGTTCCGCTCCCTGGTCCCAGGTCAGGCTGTTGCGCAGGAGTTTGGGCAGGTGCTGCATCTTGTCGATGATGTGTTTTGCTTCAATGTTTGTTCGACAGGTTCGGCAGTGTTTTTCCGTAGTGTGGGCTGATGGTTTTCCCCGGTGTCGTCATCGTTTCCCGGTGATGTGATAGGCATCGGTGCCGCCGCCTGTATATTCCCGAGTTGCCAATCGGTTTTGATTCGGCCGGTTGCCGCCGGCCGGCGCTCGGGAAGGAAAGGAACATGGCGATACCGATGCCCATTGTGCAAGATATCAGGAGACTCGACCGGCAGGGAATGTCGCGCGCGCAGATAGCGCGGCGTCTTCACGTGGATCGCGGGACGGTCGCGAAGTACGCGGATATGGAGGATTGCTCGCCCAAGCCGAAGGCGGATCGCAGGTACGGGTCGAAGATCGACCCGTACGCGCATCTGGTGGACGAGTGGCTGGAGGCCGATCGTCTGCTGCCCAGGAAGCAGCGGCACACGATCAGGCGCGTGCACGACCGTCTGCTGGCGGAGACGGATTACGACGGCGAGTATTCGACCACGATGCGTTACGTGCACCGGTGGCGCGAGGCGAACCGCGGCGTGCCGGATCGCGAGGGGTACGTGCGGCTCGAGTGGGCGGCGGGCAGCATGCAGGTCGATTTCGGCGTGGCCCGGGCCCGGATCGCTGGCGAGATGGCGGACGTGCATTGCCTGGTGGTCTCGTTGCCGTATTCGAACATGCGGTTGTGCGTGGCGTTGCCGGGCGAGAACGCGGAGTGTCTGTGCCATGGCCTGATGCTCGTGTTCGAGCATATCGGGGGTGTTCCTCCCGTGATCGTGATGGACAACGCGACCGGTGCCGGCCGGCGCAACGCGAAGGGCGAGGTCGCGTTGACCGGGGTGTTCTCCGCGTTCGTGGCGCATTACCGGCTCGAGGTCCGGTTCTGCAACCCGTATTCGGGCAACGAGAAGGGCAGCGTGGAGAACGCGGTCGGGTTTTTGCGGCGCAATCTCATGGTGCCGCCCATGCGCGCGGAATCGTATGGGCAGTTGAGCCGTCTCCTGCTGGAGCGGTGCGACGGGCTCGCCAGGGACTCGTATTGCCCGAGGTTGCTGGACGTGCCCGTGGCCGAGGTGTTCGACGAGGAGAGGGCCGCGTTGATGCCGTTGCCGTCCACGGCGTTCGACCCGGTTCGCTGGGAAAGCCGGACGGCCGACAAGTACGGGCTGGTCGACATCGACTCGAACCGGTACCTCGCCGGCCCCGATTCGGCGCGTTCCAGGGTATTGGCCGCGATCCGGTGGGACACGGTCACGCTCACCTCGCCCGCCACCGGCGAGCTCTTCGCGGAGTATCCCAGACAGTACGGACGGTCGCGCAATGTGGAGGATCCCGCGCTCGTGCTTCCCCGGCTCGCGGTCAAACCCCGCGCGTGGCGGGAAAGCTCGATCCGCCCGGACGTGCCCGACGATATACGCGCGTGGCTTGATTCCATGGACGAAAAGACGTTGAGGGAGAGCCTCAAAGCGATCGGGGACGCGTGCCGGGCGGCCGGGTTCGATCCCGCGATGCAGGCGTGCGGCGAGATCCTGCGCTCGAACAGGGACATGGGCCTGCACGCGGACTCGCTCACCCCTATCGCGTTGCGCATGCGCGACGGCGAGTGGGAATACCCCGGCGGGATCGAGGAGCCCGACCTGAGCGGCTACGACCGGTTCATCACCGGCACGGACGACGGAGGGGAAGAACGGTGAGCGTCAGACCCGATCCGGTGATCCCGGAGACCCGCCGCCGTCGCGCGTCCACGACCGAGAAGAGCGAGAGGATCCTGAAGATGAGCCGCAGCCTGACCCTGACACGCAGCGTGCTCGCGGGCACGCTCGCCGAGGCCACGCCCAACCAGCTCGACTTCATCGAACGATGGTTCACGGCCGAACTCGACTCGCGCGAGCGATCCAAACGCCTGCGCCTGCTCAAACAGGCCGGCTTCCCCGCCGACAA
This sequence comes from Bifidobacterium longum subsp. longum JCM 1217, assembly GCF_000196555.1. Classification (NCBI taxonomy): domain Bacteria; kingdom Bacillati; phylum Actinomycetota; class Actinomycetes; order Bifidobacteriales; family Bifidobacteriaceae; genus Bifidobacterium; species Bifidobacterium longum. The sequence goes on from NC_015067.1 coordinate 2,282,233, forward strand.
GACCCTCGACGGCTATGACTGGACCAACCTGAAGATGCCCGCCGACTGGGGGCGCGCGCAGCTCGAGAACCTCGACTTCGTCGCCGGATGCGAGGACCTCGTGCTCTACGGGCCCGTCGGCACCGGCAAGAGCCACCTGGCCATCGCGATCGGACGGCTCGCCTGCGAGCGGGGCGTCCCGGTGCGCTTCTTCACCGCGACCGGACTGCTCATGCGTCTGCGCCGCGCCCAGCAGGAGAACCGGCTCGACCGGGAACTCGCGAGCATCGGCAAGGCCCGACTTCTCATCATCGACGAGTTCGGCTACCTGCCCATAGACGAGGAGGGCAGCAGGCTCCTCTTCCAGATCATTTCCGATTCCTACGAGACAAGGAGCATCATCTACACCACCAACATCGAATTCAGCGGATGGGGACGCGTGCTCGGCGACAAGAACATGGCCGCCGCCCTCATCGACCGCACCGTCCACCACGGACGGCTCATCAGATTCGAGGGCCGCTCCTACCGAAGCGAACACGCCCTCATGACCAAATAACCAACACAACGCAGACAGGCAGCGGCCGATACCGCACACCCTGCGGAAAACCCGCTGCCTACACTGCGGAAAAACACCGCTCACAAAGCGGACGCCAACTTGCTAAAACACAGATGATGGCCTGCTGGACGTGTTCGGCGTCGTGCCCGTCGGGCAGGTGCAGCAGGATCGTGAACCTGGTGGTGCGCTCGACGAGCGTGCCGATGGCGCTTTTGTTGCGGCTGCCGGTGATGAGATCGCCCTCCCAGTGGCCCGGGACCGCCCGGTCCTCGATCTCCGGGGGTCGCTCCGAGATCATGGCCATGGGTTCGCGGAAACGGGGTTTGCGGCCTTGGCCGCCTTGGGGTCTGCGGGCGGTTCGCCCCTGCCTCATGGCGCGTTTCAGCTCCTGCTTGAGTTCGCCCCTGGCCTGCAGGTAGATGGCCTGGTAGATCGTCTCGACGCTCGCGTGCATATCCCCATTATCCGGGAAGTCCAGCCTCAGCCGGTTGGCTATCTGCTCCGGGCTCCAATGCCTGCGCAACCCGGCGGCGATCTCGTCCCACAGTCGCGTGCCCTCGGCCGCCTTGCGCGGTTTGGGGCGTTTGAGCCGGTCCGCGGCCTTCTGCTGGGCGCGGTAAGGCTCGTAACCGCCGGACTCGGGATTCCTGTTGCGCTCGACCTCGCGGCTGACCGTGCCGGGGTCGCGGCCCAGCAGGCGGGCGATGGCGCGGATCGAATCGCCCAGACGCAGACGGTCCGCGATCTGGATGCGCTCCTCCTGGCTCAGGTAGCGCGGATGGAGGGTCTTGGGTTTGTCCATGGTGGAACGATACCAGTCCACCAGGGGTTTCTCGTTCCTTCCCGTGGCGCGCGTCCTGCCGTTGCGCCACGCCTTGCCGGTGCGTTTCGAGACGCCGACCGCGTGCGCGGCCTGGGTGAAGTTCATGCCTTCCTCGTCCAGCAGGCGCACGTACTCGGCGCGTCTCGCCTCGCACATCAGCTTCCTCGTCGGATATTCGACGCCGTTGAACGTCCAACGGTGTTCCCCGCCACGGTCTTCGTTTCGGTGGCTTCTGGTCACCTGACCCTCCTTGCGGTAGGTCAGGTGTTGCAACGATCACTAGAACCCACCGTTTCTGGCTCCCCTCAGGGGGGGGGAGCCGTCCGCACAGCAGACCGGGGGGAGGAGGCCCGGGCGTCGGGATTCCACGGTCACGGACGTGCTGTTTTCCGGATTTCCTGCGGAAATGGGAACGCGCCGCGCCGTCTCTCTTCGGCCCCGACGGCGGGGCCGGCCGGGAATGGTCCCGGACGTGGGTCTCATGAGTGCGAGAAGCCCCGGGTGTTTTTGTGGGGGTGTGTGGGTTTGGGTCGTGAGTGTTTCGGGTATGCGAAAGCCCCTTGGGGCGTGTGCTCCAAGGGGCTTCCTGTACGTGTGGTGCGGCGGCGTGCTACTCTCCCACACCCTGTCGGGTGCAGTACCATCGCCGTGCCAGGCCTTAGCTTCCGGGTTCGGAATGGGACCGGGCGTCTCACCTGGGCCATGGCCGCCGCAAATCTTCTCTTATACGGTCAGACGCTGGGGTCTGCCGGCCTGTGGCGGCCTGGGAACCGGACAGCGGACGCGGATATGTCGATGTTTCGTCTTGTGGCCAGACAATGCTCATTGCCGTCTGGTGTCGTTTGCAGGAGGAAGATGCGGTCCAACCGCCAGGGGTTGGAATGTTAGTGTTGCCTTTCGTCCGTTAGTACCGGTCGGCTCCACCCCTCGCGGGGCTTCCACGTCCGGCCTATCGACCACGTGTTCTGCATGGGGACTACAGGAACTCGAAGGTTCCACGGAATGCTTATCTTGGAGCAGGCTTCCCGCTTAGATGCTTTCAGCGGTTATCCCTTCCGAACGTAGCCAACCGGCCGTGCCACTGGCGTGACAACCGGCATACCAGAGGTTCGTCCACCCAGGTCCTCTCGTACTATGGGCAGGCCTCCTCAGCATTCCAACGAGCGCAGAGGATAGAGACCAAACTGTCTCACGACGTTCTGAACCCAGCTCGCGTGCCGCTTTAATCGGCGAACAGCCGAACCCTTGGGACCTGCTCCAGCCCCAGGATGCGACGAGCCGACATCGAGGTGCCAAACCATCCCGTCGATATGGACTCTTGGGAATGATCAGCCTGTTATCCCCGGGGTACCTTTTATCCGTTGAGCGATGCCGCGTCCGTACACCGGCACCGGATCACTAGTCCCGACTTTCGTCCCTGCTCGGACCGTCGTCCTCGCAGTCAAGCCCGCTTGTGCACTTGCACTCGCCACCCGATTGCCAACCGGGCTGAGCGGACCTTTGGGCGCCTCCGTTACTCTTTGGGAGGCAACCGCCCCAGTTAAACTACCCGCCAGGCACTGTCCCTGAACAGGATGACTGTTCGAGGTTAGACATCCAATGCGAACAGAGCGGTATTTCACCTTACGGCTCCGCGCGATCTGGCGACCGCGCCTCTCGGCCTCCCGCCTATGCTACACAATCCACACCGAATGCCAATACCAAGGTATAGTAAAGGTCCCGGGGTCTTTTCGTCCTTCTGCGCTTAACGAGCATCTTTACTCGTACTGCAATTTCGCCGAGCTCCTGGTCGAGACAGTGGGGAAGTCGTTACGCCATTCGTGCAGGTCGGAACTTACCCGACAAGGAATTTCGCTACCTTAGGATGGTTATAGTTACCACCGCCGTTTACCGGGGCTTGAATTCACCGCTTCACCCGAAGGCTGACGGATCCTCTTAACCTTCCGGCACCGGGCAGGCGTCAGTGCATATACAGCGGCTTGCGCCTTCGCATGCACCTGTGTTTTTGGTAAACAGTCGCTACCCCCTGGTCTGTGCCACCCCCAAAAGCTCCCACAGCAAGTGTGTTCACCATCGGGGGTCTCCCTTAAACCGAAGGAACGGGAGTGATTTGCCGAGTTCCTTGACCAGGATTCGCTCGATCGCTTTGGTATTCTCTACCTGACCACCAGTGTCGGTTTGGGGTACGGGCGGCTTTGAGCCTGACGCCGAAGCTTTTCTCGGCAGCCGGGATCACCGGATATCGGGCCATAAGGCCCCCATCATCGCACCTCGGACCCATGCGGGACGGATTTGCCTGTCCCACGCCCTGCGTGCTTGACCACGGAAGACCACCTCCGCGGCCGGCTACCCTTCTGCGTCACTCCTGCGCTGACCTACTACAAGGATCGGTCCCAACAGGCCAGGGCATCCCGCCCCCGAAGGAGCAGTAAGCCCGGACCCGGAGGTTAGTACTCCAAGCCTCGGTTTTGGCGGCTGAAAGCCGGTACGGGAATATCGACCCGTTCATCCATTCGACTACGCCTGTCGGCCTCGCCTTAGGACCCGACTCACCCAGGGACGATGAACGTGGCCCTGGAACCCTTGGTCATCCAGCGGACGGGATCTTCACCCGTCTCTCGCTACTCATGTCTGCATTCTCACTCCCATGAAGTCCACGGCGCGTTCACACGGCCGCTTCGCCCCTCATGGGACGCTCTCCTACCCAGTACAAAATACTGCCGCGTCTTCGGTGGTGTGCTTGAGCCCCGCTACATTGTCGGCGCGGAACCACTAGACCAGTGAGCTGTTACGCACTCTTTCAAGGGTGGCTGCTTCTGAGCCAACCTCCTGGCTGTCTATGCGACTCCACATCCTTTCCCACTTAGCACACGCTTCGGGACCTTAGACGACGGTCTGGGCTGTTTCCCTTTCGACGACGAAGCTTATCCCCCGCCGACTCACTGCCGGGATACGCGTCACCGGTATTCGGAGTTTGGTTGCTGTTGGTACCCGATACGGGCCCGCAAGCATCCAGTAGCTCTACCCCCGGGACGTAATGACCCGACGCTGCACCCAAATGCATTTCGGAGAGAACCAGCTATCACGGAATTTGATTGGCCTTTCACCCCTAGCCCCAAGTCATCCCCCCGGTTTTCAACCCAGGTGGGTTCGGTCCTCCACGCGGTCTTACCCGCGCTTCAACCTGCTCAGGGCTAGATCATCCCGCTTCGGGTCCAGGACACGCGACTCAAACGCCTTTTAAGACTCGCCTTCGCTACGCATACCCCACACGGGTTATGCTCGCCACATGCCACTGACTCGCAGACTCATTTTTCGATAGGCACGCCGTCACCCCACAAAAGGGCTCCGACGGATTGTAGGCGCACGGTTTCAGAGACTGTTTCACTCCCCTCCCGGGGTACTTTTCACCTTTCCCTCACGGTACTCGTTCGCTATCGGTCAGACAGGAATATTCAGGCTTACCCAACGGTCTGGGCGGATTCGCACGGGGTTCCACGGGACCCGTGCTACTTGGGAGACGCGATCGGCAGACCATGCGCGTTCAGGTACGGGGCCCTCACCCTCTGCGGCCCGGTATTCAACCCGGTTCCCCTGACACATGGTTTTCTGCAACTGCCGGCCGGCCCGTCGGAGCCGGCGCACGCGATCCCGCAACACCCCGCGCGCAACCCCCGACGGGTATCACACGCGCAAGGTTTGGCCATCATCCGCTTTCGCTCGCCACTACTCACGGAATATCCTTTCCTGCAGGTACTGAGATGTTTCACTTCCCTGCGTACCCCCCGGCCGAAGCCGGTACCGACCCATGACGGTCGGTGGGTTCCCCCATTCGGAAATCCTCGGATCAAAGCCCTGTTGGCGGCTCCCCGAGGCATATCGCAGCCTCAAACGTCCTTCATCGGTCCTGTCTGCCAAGGCATCCACCATACGCCCTTGCAAGCAACACACACCACGAAAGTGCATGGCCGCAAGATTCCTCTAGCAAATTCCCAGACGACAAATCATCACACTAAAAATGATCACAAAACGATCGAAACGAACAATAGAGTTCGATTCGAAATCAACAGCAAAACAAAGATTCAAAAACTCTTGTTTTGCTCGCGTCCACTATCCAGTTCTCAAGCCACCACGCACCGCCACGCCATCGCGCCGGCACACGGCCGGCCCCCAGGCACGACGGGCATCGAATCGCGCCAGGCAAAAAGCCTGGGGTGGCGATCCGGGAGCCCAAAAGCGCATCCATACCACCCCGGCACCCACCGCACGACCGGCAGGGCAAAGCCAACGACGTCTTCCACACCAGCAACCCCGCCGCCATCGCACCATGCGACGCGCGGGGCGCACACCGTCGGACGAACATCCGACTGAATTCTCCGTAGAAAGGAGGTGATCCAGCCGCACCTTCCGGTACGGCTACCTTGTTACGACTTAGTCCCAATCACGAGCCTCACCTTAGACGGCTCCATCCCACAAGGGGTTAGGCCACCGGCTTCGGGTGCTGCCCACTTTCATGACTTGACGGGCGGTGTGTACAAGGCCCGGGAACGCATTCACCGCGACGTTGCTGATTCGCGATTACTAGCGACTCCGCCTTCACGCAGTCGAGTTGCAGACTGCGATCCGAACTGAGACCGGTTTTCAGGGATCCGCTCCGCGTCGCCGCGTCGCATCCCGTTGTACCGGCCATTGTAGCATGCGTGAAGCCCTGGACGTAAGGGGCATGATGATCTGACGTCATCCCCACCTTCCTCCGAGTTAACCCCGGCGGTCCCCCGTGAGTTCCCGGCATAATCCGCTGGCAACACGGGGCGAGGGTTGCGCTCGTTGCGGGACTTAACCCAACATCTCACGACACGAGCTGACGACGACCATGCACCACCTGTGAACCCGCCCCGAAGGGAAGCCGTATCTCTACGACCGTCGGGAACATGTCAAGCCCAGGTAAGGTTCTTCGCGTTGCATCGAATTAATCCGCATGCTCCGCCGCTTGTGCGGGCCCCCGTCAATTTCTTTGAGTTTTAGCCTTGCGGCCGTACTCCCCAGGCGGGATGCTTAACGCGTTAGCTCCGACACGGAACCCGTGGAACGGGCCCCACATCCAGCATCCACCGTTTACGGCGTGGACTACCAGGGTATCTAATCCTGTTCGCTCCCCACGCTTTCGCTCCTCAGCGTCAGTAACGGCCCAGAGACCTGCCTTCGCCATTGGTGTTCTTCCCGATATCTACACATTCCACCGTTACACCGGGAATTCCAGTCTCCCCTACCGCACTCAAGCCCGCCCGTACCCGGCGCGGATCCACCGTTAAGCGATGGACTTTCACACCGGACGCGACGAACCGCCTACGAGCCCTTTACGCCCAATAATTCCGGATAACGCTTGCACCCTACGTATTACCGCGGCTGCTGGCACGTAGTTAGCCGGTGCTTATTCAACGGGTAAACTCACTCTCGCTTGCTCCCCGATAAAAGAGGTTTACAACCCGAAGGCCTCCATCCCTCACGCGGCGTCGCTGCATCAGGCTTGCGCCCATTGTGCAATATTCCCCACTGCTGCCTCCCGTAGGAGTCTGGGCCGTATCTCAGTCCCAATGTGGCCGGTCGCCCTCTCAGGCCGGCTACCCGTCGAAGCCACGGTGGGCCGTTACCCCGCCGTCAAGCTGATAGGACGCGACCCCATCCCATACCGCGAAAGCTTTCCCAGAAGACCATGCGATCAACTGGAACATCCGGCATTACCACCCGTTTCCAGGAGCTATTCCGGTGTATGGGGCAGGTCGGTCACGCATTACTCACCCGTTCGCCACTCTCACCACCAAGCAAGCTTGATGGATCCCGTTCGACTTGCATGTGTTAAGCACGCCGCCAGCGTTCATCCTGAGCCAGAATCGAACCCTCCACAAAAAAACTTCATGAAAAGCATCCGAATAGATGACTCTCAAAACAAAAAATTGACGAGCACGTCCTTAAGGAAGGACGCCCTCAAAAAACCTCACCCCTCATCAAACCCTCCCGGGTACCCAACCACCACGACAGGCAATCAGGCGAGGAATGAACTGGCAATCATTGACTATAAAGAAGTAGTACAAACACGCTCTTGAGTTCTCAAACCACCACCACTCACCCACCTCGCAGCTCCCCGGAGGAGAACCACTCGCTGAGCGGCAGCAAGGAAATAACTTACACGCATTCACGGACTCGCGCAAATCGGGCGCACGAAGATAAGCCCAAATCGTTGAAACGACAGGCTTCGCTCGGCGTGTCGAAATCGACGTTTCGCACGTCTATATCTTCAGTCTAGAACTAGATATCGTCGAAAATTGGATTGAAAATTTTGGTCGATGGGCGTGTCGCGAATTACCTCTTACGGCGCATGTGGTGCACCGCCAATTATCGGAATCATCATTGATCCAGTACACCGATAAGAACCATTATGTTCGGATTACTATATGCTCGCCAGTCGTGCGCCAATCAACCGCCTGGTAGCGATGCGGTTGCCGTATCGCTTGCCTTGGCACGACCAACGACCGAATGGCATCAGCACATTCAGAACCGCCGGTCCGATCCATGCATCGCAGCACAGATCAGTCGTGGTCCCACGGGTATGGGGAGGCCCCGTTGCCGTGTGGGTGCCGGAGGTGTCCTGTTTGTGTCCGGGCATGCGAGAAGCCCCGGGTGTTTTTGTGGGGGTGTGTGGGTTTGGGTCGTGAGTGTTTCGGGTATGCGAAAGCCCCTTGGGGCGTGTGCTCCAAGGGGCTTCCTGTACGTGTGGTGCGGCGGCGTGCTACTCTCCCACACCCTGTCGGGTGCAGTACCATCGCCGTGCCAGGCCTTAGCTTCCGGGTTCGGAATGGGACCGGGCGTCTCACCTGGGCCATGGCCGCCGCAAATCTTCTCTTATACGGTCAGACGCTGGGGTCTGCCGGCCTGTGGCGGCCTGGGAACCGGACAGCGGACGCGGATATGTCGATGTTTCGTCTTGTGGCCAGACAATGCTCATTGCCGTCTGGTGTCGTTTGCAGGAGGAAGATGCGGTCCAACCGCCAGGGGTTGGAATGTTAGTGTTGCCTTTCGTCCGTTAGTACCGGTCGGCTCCACCCCTCGCGGGGCTTCCACGTCCGGCCTATCGACCACGTGTTCTGCATGGGGACTACAGGAACTCGAAGGTTCCACGGAATGCTTATCTTGGAGCAGGCTTCCCGCTTAGATGCTTTCAGCGGTTATCCCTTCCGAACGTAGCCAACCGGCCGTGCCACTGGCGTGACAACCGGCATACCAGAGGTTCGTCCACCCAGGTCCTCTCGTACTATGGGCAGGCCTCCTCAGCATTCCAACGAGCGCAGAGGATAGAGACCAAACTGTCTCACGACGTTCTGAACCCAGCTCGCGTGCCGCTTTAATCGGCGAACAGCCGAACCCTTGGGACCTGCTCCAGCCCCAGGATGCGACGAGCCGACATCGAGGTGCCAAACCATCCCGTCGATATGGACTCTTGGGAATGATCAGCCTGTTATCCCCGGGGTACCTTTTATCCGTTGAGCGATGCCGCGTCCGTACACCGGCACCGGATCACTAGTCCCGACTTTCGTCCCTGCTCGGACCGTCGTCCTCGCAGTCAAGCCCGCTTGTGCACTTGCACTCGCCACCCGATTGCCAACCGGGCTGAGCGGACCTTTGGGCGCCTCCGTTACTCTTTGGGAGGCAACCGCCCCAGTTAAACTACCCGCCAGGCACTGTCCCTGAACAGGATGACTGTTCGAGGTTAGACATCCAATGCGAACAGAGCGGTATTTCACCTTACGGCTCCGCGCGATCTGGCGACCGCGCCTCTCGGCCTCCCGCCTATGCTACACAATCCACACCGAATGCCAATACCAAGGTATAGTAAAGGTCCCGGGGTCTTTTCGTCCTTCTGCGCTTAACGAGCATCTTTACTCGTACTGCAATTTCGCCGAGCTCCTGGTCGAGACAGTGGGGAAGTCGTTACGCCATTCGTGCAGGTCGGAACTTACCCGACAAGGAATTTCGCTACCTTAGGATGGTTATAGTTACCACCGCCGTTTACCGGGGCTTGAATTCACCGCTTCACCCGAAGGCTGACGGATCCTCTTAACCTTCCGGCACCGGGCAGGCGTCAGTGCATATACAGCGGCTTGCGCCTTCGCATGCACCTGTGTTTTTGGTAAACAGTCGCTACCCCCTGGTCTGTGCCACCCCCAAAAGCTCCCACAGCAAGTGTGTTCACCATCGGGGGTCTCCCTTAAACCGAAGGAACGGGAGTGATTTGCCGAGTTCCTTGACCAGGATTCGCTCGATCGCTTTGGTATTCTCTACCTGACCACCAGTGTCGGTTTGGGGTACGGGCGGCTTTGAGCCTGACGCCGAAGCTTTTCTCGGCAGCCGGGATCACCGGATATCGGGCCATAAGGCCCCCATCATCGCACCTCGGACCCATGCGGGACGGATTTGCCTGTCCCACGCCCTGCGTGCTTGACCACGGAAGACCACCTCCGCGGCCGGCTACCCTTCTGCGTCACTCCTGCGCTGACCTACTACAAGGATCGGTCCCAACAGGCCAGGGCATCCCGCCCCCGAAGGAGCAGTAAGCCCGGACCCGGAGGTTAGTACTCCAAGCCTCGGTTTTGGCGGCTGAAAGCCGGTACGGGAATATCGACCCGTTCATCCATTCGACTACGCCTGTCGGCCTCGCCTTAGGACCCGACTCACCCAGGGACGATGAACGTGGCCCTGGAACCCTTGGTCATCCAGCGGACGGGATCTTCACCCGTCTCTCGCTACTCATGTCTGCATTCTCACTCCCATGAAGTCCACGGCGCGTTCACACGGCCGCTTCGCCCCTCATGGGACGCTCTCCTACCCAGTACAAAATACTGCCGCGTCTTCGGTGGTGTGCTTGAGCCCCGCTACATTGTCGGCGCGGAACCACTAGACCAGTGAGCTGTTACGCACTCTTTCAAGGGTGGCTGCTTCTGAGCCAACCTCCTGGCTGTCTATGCGACTCCACATCCTTTCCCACTTAGCACACGCTTCGGGACCTTAGACGACGGTCTGGGCTGTTTCCCTTTCGACGACGAAGCTTATCCCCCGCCGACTCACTGCCGGGATACGCGTCACCGGTATTCGGAGTTTGGTTGCTGTTGGTACCCGATACGGGCCCGCAAGCATCCAGTAGCTCTACCCCCGGGACGTAATGACCCGACGCTGCACCCAAATGCATTTCGGAGAGAACCAGCTATCACGGAATTTGATTGGCCTTTCACCCCTAGCCCCAAGTCATCCCCCCGGTTTTCAACCCAGGTGGGTTCGGTCCTCCACGCGGTCTTACCCGCGCTTCAACCTGCTCAGGGCTAGATCATCCCGCTTCGGGTCCAGGACACGCGACTCAAACGCCTTTTAAGACTCGCCTTCGCTACGCATACCCCACACGGGTTATGCTCGCCACATGCCACTGACTCGCAGACTCATTTTTCGATAGGCACGCCGTCACCCCACAAAAGGGCTCCGACGGATTGTAGGCGCACGGTTTCAGAGACTGTTTCACTCCCCTCCCGGGGTACTTTTCACCTTTCCCTCACGGTACTCGTTCGCTATCGGTCAGACAGGAATATTCAGGCTTACCCAACGGTCTGGGCGGATTCGCACGGGGTTCCACGGGACCCGTGCTACTTGGGAGACGCGATCGGCAGACCATGCGCGTTCAGGTACGGGGCCCTCACCCTCTGCGGCCCGGTATTCAACCCGGTTCCCCTGACACATGGTTTTCTGCAACTGCCGGCCGGCCCGTCGGAGCCGGCGCACGCGATCCCGCAACACCCCGCGCGCAACCCCCGACGGGTATCACACGCGCAAGGTTTGGCCATCATCCGCTTTCGCTCGCCACTACTCACGGAATATCCTTTCCTGCAGGTACTGAGATGTTTCACTTCCCTGCGTACCCCCCGGCCGAAGCCGGTACCGACCCATGACGGTCGGTGGGTTCCCCCATTCGGAAATCCTCGGATCAAAGCCCTGTTGGCGGCTCCCCGAGGCATATCGCAGCCTCAAACGTCCTTCATCGGTCCTGTCTGCCAAGGCATCCACCATACGCCCTTGCAAGCAACACACACCACGAAAGTGCATGGCCGCAAGATTCCTCTAGCAAATTCCCAGACGACAAATCATCACACTAAAAATGATCACAAAACGATCGAAACGAACAATAGAGTTCGATTCGAAATCAACAGCAAAACAAAGATTCAAAAACTCTTGTTTTGCTCGCGTCCACTATCCAGTTCTCAAGCCACCACGCACCGCCACGCCATCGCGCCGGCACACGGCCGGCCCCCAGGCACGACGGGCATCGAATCGCGCCAGGCAAAAAGCCTGGGGTGGCGATCCGGGAGCCCAAAAGCGCATCCATACCACCCCGGCACCCACCGCACGACCGGCAGGGCAAAGCCAACGACGTCTTCCACACCAGCAACCCCGCCGCCATCGCACCATGCGACGCGCGGGGCGCACACCGTCGGACGAACATCCGACTGAATTCTCCGTAGAAAGGAGGTGATCCAGCCGCACCTTCCGGTACGGCTACCTTGTTACGACTTAGTCCCAATCACGAGCCTCACCTTAGACGGCTCCATCCCACAAGGGGTTAGGCCACCGGCTTCGGGTGCTGCCCACTTTCATGACTTGACGGGCGGTGTGTACAAGGCCCGGGAACGCATTCACCGCGACGTTGCTGATTCGCGATTACTAGCGACTCCGCCTTCACGCAGTCGAGTTGCAGACTGCGATCCGAACTGAGACCGGTTTTCAGGGATCCGCTCCGCGTCGCCGCGTCGCATCCCGTTGTACCGGCCATTGTAGCATGCGTGAAGCCCTGGACGTAAGGGGCATGATGATCTGACGTCATCCCCACCTTCCTCCGAGTTAACCCCGGCGGTCCCCCGTGAGTTCCCGGCATAATCCGCTGGCAACACGGGGCGAGGGTTGCGCTCGTTGCGGGACTTAACCCAACATCTCACGACACGAGCTGACGACGACCATGCACCACCTGTGAACCCGCCCCGAAGGGAAGCCGTATCTCTACGACCGTCGGGAACATGTCAAGCCCAGGTAAGGTTCTTCGCGTTGCATCGAATTAATCCGCATGCTCCGCCGCTTGTGCGGGCCCCCGTCAATTTCTTTGAGTTTTAGCCTTGCGGCCGTACTCCCCAGGCGGGATGCTTAACGCGTTAGCTCCGACACGGAACCCGTGGAACGGGCCCCACATCCAGCATCCACCGTTTACGGCGTGGACTACCAGGGTATCTAATCCTGTTCGCTCCCCACGCTTTCGCTCCTCAGCGTCAGTAACGGCCCAGAGACCTGCCTTCGCCATTGGTGTTCTTCCCGATATCTACACATTCCACCGTTACACCGGGAATTCCAGTCTCCCCTACCGCACTCAAGCCCGCCCGTACCCGGCGCGGATCCACCGTTAAGCGATGGACTTTCACACCGGACGCGACGAACCGCCTACGAGCCCTTTACGCCCAATAATTCCGGATAACGCTTGCACCCTACGTATTACCGCGGCTGCTGGCACGTAGTTAGCCGGTGCTTATTCAACGGGTAAACTCACTCTCGCTTGCTCCCCGATAAAAGAGGTTTACAACCCGAAGGCCTCCATCCCTCACGCGGCGTCGCTGCATCAGGCTTGCGCCCATTGTGCAATATTCCCCACTGCTGCCTCCCGTAGGAGTCTGGGCCGTATCTCAGTCCCAATGTGGCCGGTCGCCCTCTCAGGCCGGCTACCCGTCGAAGCCACGGTGGGCCGTTACCCCGCCGTCAAGCTGATAGGACGCGACCCCATCCCATACCGCGAAAGCTTTCCCAGAAGACCATGCGATCAACTGGAACATCCGGCATTACCACCCGTTTCCAGGAGCTATTCCGGTGTATGGGGCAGGTCGGTCACGCATTACTCACCCGTTCGCCACTCTCACCACCAAGCAAGCTTGATGGATCCCGTTCGACTTGCATGTGTTAAGCACGCCGCCAGCGTTCATCCTGAGCCAGAATCGAACCCTCCACAAAAAAACTTCATGAAAAGCATCCGAATAGATGACTCTCAAAACAAAAAATTGACGAGCACGTCCTTAAGGAAGGACGCCCTCAAAAAACCTCACCCCTCATCAAACCCTCCCGGGTACCCAACCACCACGACAGGCAATCAGGCGAGGAATGAACTGGCAATCATTGACTATAAAGAAGTAGTACAAACACGCTCTTGAGTTCTCAAACCACCACCACACCAGCCAGACGGGAAACCAACCAGAGGAAGGAACCCGCCGCGCTGAGCGGCAACAGGTGAATAACTTACACGCATGTCCGGATTCACGCAAATCAAGGCGCACAAAAACCCCAGGAATCGGCATAACAGCGCGGTTCCCTCGGCGTGTCGCACAGAGCCCACTTTGCTCTGATGAGGCTAGGTTAACCCCTCAAATGTTTCTGAAAAGCATCAAATCCACTATTCGGCTGGCGTGTCGCGAGAGTTTTCAGCTTGTCGGCCCTGCGTTCATCTCTCGGCAACCACACTGCCGGCGCACAATCGGCGCATGACAGCGCTCCGTCATCGGATTTCGTTCATGAATCGCGGGTATACCTGTAGTTATGACCAAGAAGATTGCTGTATTAACCGGGGCGGGCATTTCCACGTCCGCCGGCATCCCTGATTTCCGCGGTCCGGACGGTGTGTGGACCAAGCATCCTGACCAAATGAGCGTTTACGACATCGATCTGTTCCTGCGCAACAAAGAGGACCGCGAGTACTCCTGGCGCTGGCAAAAGGAATCGCCAGTATGGAATGCGCAGCCCGGCACTGCGCATAAGGCGCTGGTCAAGCTGGAACAAGCCGGCATGCTGACGCTGCTGGCCACGCAGAACTTCGATGCGCTGCATGAGAAGGCCGGCAACAGCGACAACGTCATCGTGAACCTGCACGGCACTATCGGCACCTCGCATTGCATGAAGTGTCATCAGGAATATGCCACGGCGGACATCATGGCCCGTTTGGATGAAGAGCCCGACCCACATTGCCATCGCAAACTGAAGTATCGTGGCGATATGCCGTGCAATGGCATTATCAAAACCGATGTGGTGTATTTCGGTGAGGCGTTGCCGGACGGCGCGATGGAGAAGTCGTACAGTCTGGCCACCAAAGCCGACGAACTATGGGTAATCGGATCGACCCTTGAGGTGTACCCGGCGGCGAGCATTGTGCCGGTGGCCGCGCAGGCGGGCGTGCCCATCACCATTATGAATATGGGTCACACGCAATATGACCATCTTGCGAGCCGCTTGATTCATGAGGATATCGCCGTTGCCCTGCCGAAGTTGGTGGACGAGACGATTGCGGAGAACAAGTAGCCCTCAGCATAACGAAAGCGCCGGTGGGTGGGTTAAGCAACTGATGATTGTCGGTTAACCACCCACCGGCGCTTTTGCGCCACCTCCCGCCAGCGGGAGGTATTGGAGCACACTTCTGCGCGGCTTCCCGCCAGCGGTATTGGAATCAGTAGATGCGCTTGGGCTGGAATCCGGCTTCCCTGAGTGCCGCGAGGATGCGGTCGATGTGCTCGGGGCCGTTGGTCTCGACCGTGACGCCGAGAGACACCGCGTTGGTGTAGTGGCCGGATGCCTTGAACTGGTCGTGATCAAGCTGAATGACGTTGGCGCGCTGCTCGGCAAGCAGGGTGGCCACCTTGACGAGCTGGCCCGGAGTATCCGGCAGCTCGACCTCGAAGTTCATGATGCGGCCGCGGGCGATCATACCTTTCTGAATCACCGCACCCATGGTCACGGTGTCGATATTGCCGCCGGACATAATCGGAACCACCACGTGCGGGCCGGTGGCGGCGGCGAACTTGCGCGAACGCAGGTTCAGGTGTTCCAGCGCAGCCAGCGAAACGGCGCCGGCCGCCTCGACCACCAGCTTATGCTTCTCGAGCATGAGCAGAATCATTTCGTTGATGTCGCGCTCGGTGACGGTGACCAGATCGTCCAGGAACTCGTTAATCAGAGCGAAGGGCAGGTCGCCGGGGTGCTTGACCGCAACACCTTCGGCGGAGGTAACCACATGGTCAGCCGGAGACACACGACCCGCGGCCAGCGAGTCCTTCCAGGCCGGTGAGCCCTCCGGAATCGCACCGATTACGCGCACTTCAGGCTTGAATGTCTTGATGGCGAGCGCCACGCCGGCACCCAGGCCACCACCACCGAGCGGCACGACCACGTCAGTGACGTTCGGCACGTCTTCAAGGATCTCCAGACCGATGGTGCCTTGGCCGCAGATGACTTCGTAATCGTCGAATGGCGGCACGTAAATCATGCCTTCCTTGTCGGCGAGCTCAGCAGCGTGGGCGGCGGATTCATCGAACACATCGCCGTACAGCACCACGTCGGCACCGTAGGCCTTGGTGGCATCGACCTTCAGCGGCGGGGTGATCTGCGGCATGCAGATGGTGGCCTTGGCTCCACGCTCGCGGGCCGCATAGGCCACACCCTGGGCATGGTTGCCGGCAGACGCGGTGACGATGCCGTGAGCGATCTGCTCTTCGGTGAGCGAAGCAATCTTGTTATAGGCACCGCGGATCTTGAAGGATCCGGTGACCTGCAGGTTTTCCGGCTTCAGGAGAATCTCATGGCCGGTCATCTCGCTCAGCACCGGAGAAGGAATGATCTCCGTGTGGCGGGCAGTGCCTTTGAGTCGTTCGGCGGCCAGCTTCAGTTCGGCTGCATGATCACGTTGCAGCGCCTTCAAAACATCCTTTTGTTCCATAGCTTTCCATTGTAAGCACCACAATGCCGAGAGACACCAGCTATCTCGCTTCACAGAGGTACATTCGGCCTTTTGCAGACAGCTATCTGTTTTCATAGGGGTACCGAGAAGCAAAAACCCCGGGTATAAGCCTTGATTTTCAATGCTTATACCTGGGGTTTCGACGTTACGGTACCTCTCTCAAGACAGATAGCATTTCGGGATAGCCCCGAAGTACCTCTTTGAGCGGAGAAAGGCACTCAATGCACTACAACTGGATGACGGCTGCCTCCCACGGGTCGAGCTCGCGGTTGGCAAGGGAGGCCACGGTGTGCGGAGCGTCATACGTGCTGATCACCACATTCGGCTCGGCGATTCCGACGGCGGCTAGTTCGGCAGCCTCACGTGGCAGGTCAACGGTTCGACTGGACATATTGACTACGACCAACAACTTCTCAGCGTCGAGCTCACGGGTAAAGGCATAGACGTGCGGATCAGCGGCGTCAATCAGTCGCCAGTCGCCGGCGGCCACGACCGGGCTGTTGTGACGCAGCGCAACGAGTTGCTTGTAGAAGGAGTACACCGAATCCGGATCATCGAATTCACCGGCGGCGTTGATCTCGGCATGATTCGGATTCACGGAAATCCATGGCTCAGTGGCGGCGTCCGGAGCGGTGAAACCGGCGTAGCCGGAACCGTCCCATTGCATCGGAGTACGCGCGTTGTCACGGCTGCGCGCGGCCAGACCGGCCATCATTGACTCAGACGACTGCACCTTGGCCTCCTCGACCCTCTGCCGGTAGGCATTCAAGGATTCAAGGTCACGGTACTGGTCGAGACGCGTGAAGTGGGCGTCGGTCATGCCCAGTTCCTCACCCTGATAGATGTACGGGGTGCCGCGGTGCATGTGCAGCATCAGGCCAAGTGCCTTGGCCGAACGGACGCGGGATTCCTCCGCGGAGTCGTCGCCCCAGCGGGAGACCACGCGCGGCTGATCATGATTGCCGGTGAACAAGCTGGCCCATCCTGCGTTCTGCACGGCAGTCTGGTAACCGGCCATAATGCTCTTGAATTTCGGCAGGTCAAGCGGCAGCGGCTTCCACTTGGTACCTTCGCAATCAAAATCAACATGCTCGAACAGGAAGAGCATGTCCAATTCACCGTTGCCCGGATCAGTGATGTGCTCGTTACGCTGAGCCGTGACGCCTGGCGCCTCGCCCACAGTCAGGAAGCCTTCACGCCCCTCGAATACCTCACGTCGCATTTCAGCCAGGAATTCATCCTGACGGGGGCCGTCCGCACAGAACGGATTCGGGTTGGAATAGCCCTCCTCGCCCACAGGAAGATCCTCAAGCTCCGAGCCGTACTCGCCCGGCAGCTTGCCGTTCGAATCGGTGCGCTTGGAGATCAGGGTGATGACGTCCATGCGGAAGCCGTCGACGCCTCGGTCAAGCCACCAGTTCATCATGTCGTACACAGCGCGGCGCACGGCAGGGTTCTCCCAGTTGAGGTCCGGCTGCTTCTTCGAGAACTGATGCAGGAAGTATTCGCCACGCTCGGGGCAGTATTCCCATGCGGAGCCGCCAAAGTAGGAGCCCCACTGATTGGGCTCGGCGCCGGGCTCGCCGGGCGTGGTGCCGGGACGAGCCGGACGCCACCAATACCAGTCGGCGTGTTCGTCGTCTTTGTTCTTGGATGCTTCAAACCAGGCGTGTTCATCGGAAGTGTGATTGACAACAAGATCCATCACGATCTTGAGCCCACGCTTGTGGGCCTCGGCCAGCAGCTCGTCCATATCGTCGAGCGTGCCGAACAGAGGATCAATGTCCTGATAGTCGGAAATGTCATAGCCGTTGTCGTCTTGCGGAGACTTATAGACCGGGGATAGCCACAGCACATCCACGCCAAGATCAGCTAAGTAATCAAGACGCGACGTGATGCCCTTAAGATCGCCGAATCCATCGCCGTTCGTGTCTTGGAAAGAGCGCGGGTAAATCTGATAGACCACCGCGTTGGACCACCACGGATTGGGGGTGGCGCCGTTGGTGCGGATGGCGTCGGGGATTATTGCGCGGTTGAAAGTAGTCATCATTGGCTCCTTATTGATATCTATATTGCTCGTTGCTCACAGTCTAAAAATTGGCGAATTACATTCCCATTGGAGAACTGCGTTGGTGTGCCGGAAAATAAATATCAATCGGCATATGCGCTTTCATGATTGCACCCGGAAAACACGCAGTCGGCCGTACTCGATCTCGCAAGTATGGGTTTCTCCCGGATTCATATCAATCGTCGCACCATGGTCATCGATGATGCGGCAAGAGCGACCGCTAGCCGTAATAATGCCGATTTGTGGCTGCCGGCGCAATCCGACGAAAGCGATGACCTGTTCTGCGCCGAATCTTGCTGTGACACCGAGCGCATAGTCCGTATGTTCGGGGTCATTGAGCAGTGACGCAATGACTGGTCGGGCCGGCTCATCAGGACGCGGTAATGTACCATCTTCGGCAAGTAAATCACGCAAGACAGCCGCATCAGTGTGACCGCAGGCATCGGAACAATACACTGGTCCGCCGCTAAGCAATCGGAGCACGGCATGGACTCGCGCATGGGGATGCTCCGTCCAGAACATGTCCCAATCACAGTGGTACAGCTCCCCCATCAGCAGTGCACAGTATGCGTTCTGGATAAGGTGTTCGCCCAGCGAATCAGGATTGTGCGGTAGATAGTCGTCGCTACTACGGGTGATTGGCGATGAAGGACGATGCCAATAATCCTCCGGTGCCATGCCCATGCAGTTAATCAATGCGCCGCCGAATCGTCGTGAGGTCACTTCATCAAGCGCCTGATGGCGTCCCCAGGTGGCTTCACCGTAACTTTCGGTGCCACGAACCATTACTGACGTGGAACTTTGCGAATCCACTTTGACGAAATCGACGCCGGCTTCGGCGAGTTCGCCGTCCCAGGCATCCCAGAACTGTGCGGGTTGTTCAGCACGACTTCCAGGAATCAGGCAACCATTCGCCGTGGTGGTTATTGCGGTCGGGCAGCTGGCCGCGGCTACACCCGATTCGTCCAAACCATTCCAATAGCCTTGGAACGCCTGCCACACGCCTACGCTGCGCACGCCATAGTGCGTTTTGAGCAGCGCAATGGTGTGGGCAAGCCCGTGGGGGAAACGTTGGCGATCCGCGCCAAAGTCGATCAGGGTTTCCTTTGTGCGATCCGTGTTGGACCAACCGTCATCGATAAGCACCCAGGAAATGGGCACATGCTTGGCTTGGAACTCCTCCATCTTGTTGACGATAGCCTGCTCGTTGACATCTCGCCCCAATGAATCCCAAGTACACCATCCCAACCCGGTGAGCGCATCCGGGAATGGACGCTCCTTACGGGTGCGAATACCCAGCTGGCGTGCTGCCGTTTGTGTGGCAGCTCGAATGGCCATATACGGGTCGGATGCGCAAGCGATATATGCGGCAGTGTCACATAGAGTCGTGCGACCAACCCGGTTGGAAGACAGCACGAGCCGCAAAGCCGTGTCATCAGATTCTGTTGCGGGCTGCCCACTGAAATCAGCCCGAATATCCGTGCCGCAGATAGCGACCAACACTAGCCACTCGGCATCTTCGGCATCGTTGTTGCGGCGTAACAATAACTGCGTGCGTTCAGGCAGTTCAGATGGTGTACGCACCCAGGTCGGGCGCATCCACCACTCCTTGTGCTGGTATAGCGCCAGCATGGTGTCATCGTTGCCGCTGTCGACGCCGGCCATGGTGAGCGACACGTCAATCGCATGGTGGGGCTCAAACGCTTGTTGTTCCTGAAAGGCAGCGGCGCGGTCCTTGGGCTGGGGTGCATGCGCGTTCACATCGATACGCCAGAGTCGCACCTGAGCATCACCCTGGATACCCGCACTGGACGTGCACTCGTCTTCGCATGATTCGGGAACGATTGTGACGGCTTCTACCGGCAGTTCACAGATTGCCGAAGCCTGTTCGCCATAGACGGCACGACCGGTATCAAGATGGGCCGTTACCGTGCGAACGGTTATTGGACAGGTTTCGGCAATCATTGGCGTAACTCCTTGGTGTTCTTCAATGAGATTATGCTGGCAAGGCCCAGACGGTAGCAGCTGGAGGAACGCTCTCGACCTGAGTGTTCGCCTGCACAGTCGCGTCAGACACAAGTAGCACGGTCATCGGCTGCGGCAAGGCGACTGGTTGACTGTCAGAGAAGTTCGCCATCACAACCATGCCGGACGGCAAGCGCCAACCAAGCAGCGGCGCCGGACACTCTTCGTTGGTAAGCCACGAGAACTGGAAGTCCGTGCCGTTGGCCACCCACTGTTTGCGCAATGCGACAGCAGCACAATACAGGTGCAGGACGGAAGCCCCGTCACCAATCTGACGATTAGTGGCATACTGCGCAAACCATGCCGGCTGGGGCAGCCACGAAGCACCGGTGGCATTGAAGCCGAACGCCGGGCCGTCTGACTGCCACGGCAGCGGTACGCGGCAACCGTCGCGCCCCTTGAAATAATGACCGGAACGTTCCCAATTGGGATCCTGAATTTCATCTTCGGTCAAATCAAAGTCCTCCGGCAAACCAAGCTCTTCACCCTGATACACAAAGGCGGTACCTGGCAGGCCGAGCATCACCAGCGCTGCTGCACGGGCACGACGAGCGGCGAGCGCGGGGTCAATCGGCGGATTCGTGCCGTTGGACGTCACCCACTGCTCGATGTTTGCACCGCTCGGCAGTCCGAGACGCGAGGCGATACGTGGCACATCGTGGTTGCCGAGCACCCAGGTGGGGGCGGTTTCGGCAGCGAGAGCATAGCGATGCGTGCGCTCAATCGTGGTGCGGTATTCTTCGCGATTCCAGGCGGCCTTTGACATGGAGAAGTCGAATACGGCACCAAGTTCATCAGGCTTGGCGTATTGGAAAATACGGGTGGTGAATGGCGACCACGATTCGCCGACCGCATACTTGGCTGGCGTGTACTGATTGAACAGGTCGCGCCATTCACGGTAGATATCATGCACGGCGTCGCGGTCCCAGAGCGGATCGGAGCCATCGGTAGCCTGTGGAGACATCAGTGTCGGGTCGATACGGTCGCGCAGCGGCTCACGCAGGTCTTTGGCCAGACCGTGCGAGACATCGATGCGGAAACCGTCCACACCGCGATCGCACCAGAATGTGAGTACACGCAGGAACTCATGCCGCACCTCGGGATTGTCCCAATTGAGGTCCGGCTGCTCCTTGGCGAACAGATGCAGGTAGTACCAGCCGTCTCCACACGACTCCCATGCGGAACCGCCGAAGTTACTCAGCCAGTTGGTAGGCGGCAATTCGCCGTGCTCCCCCTTGCCCTGCCGGAACACATACCGTTGTGCCGCTTCCGATTCCGGACCTTGAGCCAGGGCCTCTTGGAACCAACGGTGCTGATCGGACGTGTGGTTCGGCACGATGTCCACGATGATGCCGATACCGCGTTCGTGCGCTTTGGCCACTAATTCGTCGAACTGATCGAGTGTGCCAAGGCGGGGATCCACATCACAATAGTCGGCAACATCATAACCTCCATCCGCCAGCGGCGATGGATAGAATGGAGAAAGCCAGAGCGCGTCCACCCCGAGCGCCTGCAGATAGTCGAGACGATCGATCACGCCTTGGAGATCACCGTTGCCGTCTCCATTGGCATCGCTGAATGAGCGGGGGTAAATCTGGTAGATGACGGCGTCGCGCCACCAGTCATTGTTGGTGAAAGTCATATCGTTCCCCTGTCCGATTGCTCGGTACGTATGGTTTTACCAGTATGGCCGCACGAAACACTGTTCCGGCGGCCATACCCTACATCCTCTTGCCTTCGGATCAGCCCTTAACCGAGCCGGCAAGCATGGCGCGGATGAAGTAGCGCTGGAGGAAGATGAACAGGATCATCGTCGGTGCCATGATGAGCAGTGCGCCCGCGTTGAGCAGCACCACGTCGGTCTGATACTGGCCAACGAACGACTGTAGGGCACCTGCCATCGTGCGCTTGTTCGGGTCGTTCTCCAACACCACAGCCAACAGGAACTGGTTCCAGGTGGCCAGGAAGGTCAGAATACCGAGCGAGGAGATGGCTGGCAGTGCCAACGGCAGCTGAATGGAACGGAACGTGCGCAGATGGCCTGCACCATCGATGGATGCGGCTTCGATCAGATCACGCGGCATCTGCTCGAAGCAGGAGCGCATCCACACAATACCGAACGGAATATTCAGGCCGATGAGCGGCAGGATCAGGGCAAGACGGGTATTCAGCAAGCCCATGCCACTGATCTCGTAGTACAGCGGAGTGACCAAGGTTTCGAACGGAATGGTCAGACCGACGAGGAACAGCACGTAGATCAGGCCCTTGCACGGCACCTTGAGCTGAGCGAAGGCATAACCGCCGAGCGAGCAGAAGATCACCACGCAGGGCACGACCACGATCACCAGAATGCAGCTGTTGAGCAGCAGCGGGGTGATGTTTGCCATGTTCCAGGCGTCGATGAAGTTCTCCCAGTGCGGGTGGGCAGTGAACTGGATACCTTCGGGCATGGAACCTTGCGGCTGCAATGCCGCGGAGAGCATGCTCAGGAACGGCAGTACGCAGAAGAGGACGGTCAGAGCGAGCATCGCCGTGCCGGTGATGCGAACGGCTTTGGATTGCTGCATGGTCACTGCTCCTTTCCGTTGACCAGACGCTGCAGAGGTCCGACGACCAGCAGCACGAGAATCATCAGGGTGACGGCGAGTGCGGAGGCCAAGCCAACGCTCTGCTGGGTGAAGGCCAAGCGGTAGACCTGCACGCCGGGCACCATGGTGGAGGTGCCGGGGCCGCCCTGAGTGGACATGTACACCACGTCGAAGCTGGCGAGCGCGGAGATGATGGTCATGGTCAGGCATACGCCGATTTGGCCGCGCAGACCGGGCAACGTGATGGAGAAGAGCTGACGCCACCAGCCGGCACCGTCAAGACTTGCTGCCTCGTACAGGGACTGGTCGATGCCGCCGATGCCCGAGAGCAAGAGCACCACACAGAAGCCGAGCTGCAGCCAGAAACCAATCACGCCTACCGCGTTCAGGGAGGTGGATTGGTCGCCGAGCCACACGTGGGCGAAGTCGCCGAGGCCTACTGCGCGCAGCAGCTGATTGGCGGTGCCCTTGTCGGCCAGCATCCAGGTCCAGGCCACACCGGCTGCAGCGCCTGGGATAACGCGCGGCAGGAACAGGCAAACCTGCGCGAAGGAACGACCGACCTTGGACTTCATGTCTTTGATGAGCACGGCAATGATCAGGCCGAGCACAATCGGGATGATGGAGAAGAAGATGATCAGGTAGAAGGAGTGCAGAATCGATCCGTACAGATCGGGGTCGGTGAACACGGTGATGTAGTTTTCGACACCGATGAAGGTGCTAGCATCGATACCGTTCCACTCGTAGAACGAGTACCAGATGGTCTGAATGATCGGCCACAACTCGAAGGCGATGTAGAACACAAGCGCCGGAGCGAGGAAAAGCAGGCTGACCAGACCGAGGGACATATTGCGCTTGGGCTTGACCGCCTTGGCTGCCTTATGGGAATCCATGATTGTCACCACGCTTTGCTGGTTTGGTGTGAACTGGGAATCGAACATCGCACACAACGTCGTGCGCGCGATGGGAAGGAACCAGGCGGAGCGGGAAAAAGGGAAGAACACTCCGCCCGGTAAGTGCAAGGGTTACTTGACCTCCTTCTCGTACTGAGCCTGAATGGATTCGACGAATGCCTTGGGGGTCATCGTGCCGTCAATCAGGGACTGGAAGCCGGGGATAATGGCGCTGGCCTGCATACCTGCGGTGGCGTTGTTGATGTAGTCGGTGGTGTTACCGGTCTTCACCAGACCTTCGTAGGCGGTAAGGACCTGGCCGAGAAGCTGGTTATCGGTGCTCGGAGTCTCGCCTTCGCCGACCGGCGGGTAGCCGTTGTCAACTGCGATCTGGCGGGCTTCGTCGGACTGGAGGAAGTCGAGGAAGGCGGCTGCAGCGTTCTTGTTCTTGGCGTTGGCCGGGATACCGAAAGCGGTCACGGCGTTGGCTGCGGCAGAACCGGAATCGGCCTTTTCGCCGGGGAAGGCGATCCAGCCGGCGTCATCGCCAAGTGCATCGTTGATGGAGGCGGAGTACCAGCTGCCGGAGGGGAAGAACAGGGCTTCGCCGTTGCAGAAGCGGCTCAGTGCAGTGGAACCGTCAAGGGCGAGCGCGTCGGAGGAGAAGTAACCGGCATCCTGCCAGTCCTTGATCTTCTGTGCAGCCTTCACGGCACCGTCGGTGTTGAAGGTGGCGCCATCCTTCTGGATAATCCAATCCTGCACGGTATCGCGACCCTCATAGTTGGTGAGCAATGCCTGGTAGATGTAGGAAGTGCCGCCTTCCTTGGCCGGCATCATCATGGCGAGCTTGCCAGCGTCGGAGGCCTTCTTCATATCGGCCTCGAGCTCTTCGACAGTGGCCGGAGCCTCGGTGATGCCGAGTTCCTTGGCGACTTTCTTGTTCCAGTACAGGCCGGTCATCGAGACACCGTCCGGCACTGCGTAGAGGCTGCCGGAACCGATCTTACCGTCGGAGCCCACGCGGTAGACCTGAGTCTGGGAATCCGGCAGCTTCCAACCGTAAGCATCGGCGTAAGCGTCAAGATTGACGACATGGTTGCCACGCACAGCGGAGTTGATGTCGGTGATACGGGCAATGTCCGGGGTGTCGGCGGCGGAGATGATGCGCGGGCCATTCTGCTGGGAGGTGTTGTCCGGATCGTAGGTGGCCTTGATGGTGATGTTCGGGTACTTCTTCTGGAAGGCTTCGATCAGCTGGTCATCAAAGGTCTTCAGGCCAGCGCCGTCCCACAGCTTGAGCTCATACTTGGTATCGCCAAGATCAGTGCTCACCGCTTCGGTTTCGGTGTTGGCTTTGTTGCTGGACGAGCCCGGGCCGCAAGCGGCGACGGATGCCAGGCATGCCACAGACATCAGACCGGCAATAACGGTTTTGGCGGTTCGTTCGATCCTCATTGATCATTCCTTTCTTCCTTCCGGGCGATCCCGGCTATGTCTTCCTTGGCTATCTCGGCTTAGCGTATTTGCTAAGCGCTTATGCATGAGGATAACAGATGTCGAACCGGTTCGTCAAATCCGCAACACGCAAACAAATGGCCGATTCCCGAAGAAATGAGGAAGGCTTGACGTTCCCCATAGGCAAGCACTTCCTTCTCGCGAAATTGCAACATCGGTCCCTTAAATACCTAAGCGCTTATTCATTCACCTAGGATGACGTTTCGAAGGCTCGGGCAGCTCGGGAAAAATTGAATGTGGCTCAATTTGATACCAGTACGCCACGCTAGACACATCATCCTGACGCTCAAATGCACCTTCATATCCTGAACCAATTTGTTGAAGCGTGACTCTAAGCTCACTATCAAACCTGATGGGATCAGGAATATGCCATCGGTACAAGCCACGCATAGGTGGACAATAATCGTCATGATATTGGTTTGCTATAGCCCCATCGCGCACAGAATAAAATGGATATCCTACATATGGGGCACAAAAAGTACGCTCGCGCGTATGACCATCTCGCTGCTCAGCGAAGCTCCATGCACCGCCAAAATAATCTTCGGTGCCGGTACTACACACTGTGGGATAATCGTTATCGCCATCTAGGAAAAACTTAATCTCTCCCTCACCCCACCAATATCGTTGCAACGTAGAAATAGCAAGATATGTGCCGACGTAATGGCCCCGTCCGCTGACTCCATCGAGGATTACATAGTCCTCGCCTAAAGTAGTGATTGGCTGTCTGCGCCATTGCGCATGGAAATAAGCCATTTCACGGGAGGAATACGCATTACCCAATGCATAATCAATCTGATAAAACAAAGCCGGAATAGCATGAGCGTGGTCATTGCGCACTACGATACGTGCCCGTTTACGAAACGGCATCGTGAAATAACAATTCATACCTCGTGTAGGTGCCACCACAATAGGCTCTGAGAACACATCGCAACTTTGTCCAAAGCCGCAACAGAAGAAGTCTCCTAGGGGACATTCCACAGAAGGTCGCTTTTCATCATCCCAATAGATGGCAAGCACCGCATCGCGCAGAACGTATCGATCAGCGTCACTGGTGCGATCCGTAACGGTAAACCACATGTGCCGAATACAACCGGGGCCTTCAATATCTGCCAATGTCACAGACTGCCCGGGAGCAATGTCATTCAAACACGGCTTTCCCTTGCGCGACGGCCCCAACGGACCAGTTTCACGGCAACCAAAACCCTTGGCTCCCGTTGGGTTCTCCGCATTAATCGAACATGTTACTTCGTCGCGGACAGTCGGCAAATCCGATAAAGTTCCCGCGTACGGTCCTGCCATCATCATAGGTTGACTCTCCTCAAATCAAGCGTCGCTAGCGAAAGCGGCATATAAGTTGAAGCTGTTTCTACCGCTTCGCTTCTTTGTCATATTGCGCCTGCACATTCTTTGTGAATTCCTGAGGCGTGATGCTGTTATCCAGCAGTAACTGGAAGTTAGGGATTAGCCCACTTGACTGCATTCCCGCAGTAGCATTATTAATGAAATCGCTAGTATGACCGCTCGTCAGCACGTCGGCATAGGCATCAAACATACTCTGCTGCAATGCGCTATTCGCCTTGAGATCCAAAGTAGATGATTTTGGCAAATAGCCAGAATTGTCAACAATAATCTGTTGCGCTTCGGCACTTTGCGTATAATCGAGGAACGCCGCAGCAGCATCACGGTTCTTAGCATTCACCGGAATACCATAAAATGCACCTGCATTAGCAGCAACGTTCGGCTCATCTTCACTGGTGGCACCCGGGAAAGCAAAGAACTGAACATCATCACCCAGCGCTTTGGCCACAGTATCCAGATTCCAATTACCGCTCGGGAAAAATAGTCCTTCACCATTGCAGAACCTGCTCAGAGCAGTAGAGGCATCCACTGCGTTAACACCTTCAGGCATATATCCCTTGTTATTCCAATCCTGCAAGGTGGACGCAGCGTCCTGCGCCGCCTGATTGTCGAAGGTACCAGATTTCTGCAAAATCCAATTCTGCACATCTTCCGCAGAACTGTTATTAGCCATTAACGCCTGAAAGACAAAAGAGGTACCGCCATCCTTGGCATATGTCATCATCGGCAGTATGCCGGCATCCTTGGCTGTCTGCATATCCGCCTCAAACTCCTCGACAGAGGTAGGAGCTGCATCAATACCTAGCTGCTCGGCAAGCTTGGTATTGAAATAAATGCCAGTCACCGAATAGGAGTTCGGCAATGCGTACAAATCACCGCTGCCGAGCTTGCCATTTGAATCCACTCGATACAATTCAGTCTGCGAATCGGGAACATCCCAGCCGTACGCATCCACATATGCCTCTAAAGACACCAAATGGTTGCCACGAACCGCTGAATTCATGTCGGTGACGCGGGCGATATCCGGCGCATCTTTTGCTGAAATCACACGCGGGCCATTTTGTCCAGAGACATTATCCGGATCATATTGTCCCGTGATGGTGATGTTTGGGTATTTCGCTTCGAACCCGGCAATCAGCGCCTCATCTACAGCCTTCAGACCCGCTCCATCCCACAAAGTCAGCTCATATTTTTTATTACCTAAATCAGTGCTGACCTCAGTAGGATTTGTATCACTTCGTGAGCTACTTGCCGAGCCGGGACCACATGCAGTCAGACTTCCAGCGATAAATATCGCAGCAAGCGCCGCGCCGCTGTTACGCATAATCCTATTCATCGGTTACCTCCTTGCATCCTCATCATATGCAATCGATATTTCTCTTTACTGTCA
Source organism: Bifidobacterium longum subsp. longum JCM 1217 (assembly GCF_000196555.1). Taxonomy (NCBI): domain Bacteria; kingdom Bacillati; phylum Actinomycetota; class Actinomycetes; order Bifidobacteriales; family Bifidobacteriaceae; genus Bifidobacterium; species Bifidobacterium longum. The sequence goes on from NC_015067.1 coordinate 2,310,283, forward strand.
CCATTTTTCGGCGGCAATAAAATATATTTGCGATATCGATTACGCACATCGTACATCTTTTTGCGGAACCCGTCAACCTTGCATCACACCAATGGTGGCCTTAACTTCAAAATCCAGATACAATACAATCGATTACGCAATGCAGGAGATCCCATGAGCGAACCAACAATCTATGAAGTAGCCAAGGAGGCTGGAGTCTCTGCGGCGACCGTATCTCGTGCAATCAACGGACGTGACCGCATATCGGAAACTACTAGGCAAAAGGTATTTGATGCATGTGCAAAGTTGGGGTTTTCAGCATCGAAAACAGCCTCCATGCTGCGAACGGGAAAGACAAATCGTATAGCACTTACCGTAGGTAACTCACTGGCTGGCTGGTTCAGTTCACAACTAGCCGAAGGCGTATATTCCGTGCTCGCATCCCAAGGATATGACTTGCTATCATACCGACTTGCAAACGCCGATCAAAGACGCGATTTCTTTTCCTCAATGCCAGTGAAGCGCAACGCAGACGCGGTCATCATCTCCTCCTTCGACATCAGCGAGACAGAGAGGCGAACCTTAGAACAACTCGGTATGCCAGTCATCGGTGTCAACACCATCGGGCTTACGGAACAGCGAGATATGATTTCCATCGGCGTAGACGAAATTATAGCAATGCGACAAACCGTTCATCAGCTCGCAGGACTGGGACATCGCAATATCGCCTTTATCTGCAAGCAGCAAGACAGTAACGGATTCATATGGGAAGCTGACCAACGTATAGAAGGGTTCCGTCTTGGCATGGCGGCTGAGGGACTCAACTTGCCCGACGGATACATCATCGCAGTACAGGACAACGAATTTGCCGGAGCAGAGGCACTCAGTAGCCTGCTCGCACTCTCCCCTCGCCCAACCGCCGTATGCTGCATCAGCGACGAGAATGCCATTCCTCTAGTCCATGCGCTTCGCTCATACGGATTCCGCGTACCTGAGGACATATCCGTCATCGGATTCGATGACTGGCCAATGGCACAAGCGCTCAATATATCAACCGTTCGGCACGACCCTCGGTCCTACGGAGCATTAGCGGCAGATGCCGCAATCCGATTATCACGAGGCGAAATTCTGACAGAAAGTTGCATCGTTGTTCCCACGACGCTCATGTTGCGCGGCACCACAGGCCCAGCACCTCGAGATTAAACATCGACAACGTCCGCATTTGATGATGTGCATATCATTATTGCAACAGCGAAACAACAGGTACCAGCCAGAGGAAGGACGACCGGGTAACAGCCACAAGGCGGCCACCCATTCACCATGAAACGCGCGACCATCAACGACGTAGCTCTCACGGCCGGAGTCTCAACTTTTACCGCATCCCGCGCTTTGCGAGGTAAGGATCACGTGGCAGCAGCTACGCGGGATAAGGTGCTGAAAGCGGCCAAAGAGCTGAATTACACCGCGTCTCGCTCGGCGGCGGCGCTGGCAAGCGGACGCACCAATCGCATTGCCATGCTGGCTCGCGAACGGCTGGCCGGCTGGTTCATGGGCGAATTATTCGACGGGCTGTATGACGAACTGAGCCGCGCACGCTATGACTTGACCGTATACCGAGCCGGCAGCGTCGAGGAGCGTGCGGAATTCTTTACTCGGCTGCCAGCCAATCGTAACGCCGACGCCCTCATCGTATCCGGATTTTCCGCCACCGATGAGGAAGCCGACACGTTGGCCAGCATGGGTATGCCCATCGTCTCGGTGAATTCGCCGTATATCAGCTGCTGCCAAGCCTCCGTGGCCATTGATGACGAGGCGGCCGAAGCCATGGCAGTGCGTTATCTTGCGGCCCTCGGGCATCGTCGTTTCTGCTATGTGGGGCGCACCGATCCGCTGACCGGCAAGGAATGGGGATTCGATGCACGCGCACGCGGATACAAAGATGAGATAGTCTCGCTTGGCCTCACCGACTGCGGCATCCACTTCATCGACTCGGAATCACCACGCTCGGCCAAACAAGTCATCGCCACCATGCTCGCGCAGCCTGAGCGGCCGACCGCTATCTGCGTGTGGTCTGACTACTACGCATTGCGCGTGGTACATGAGTTGCAGGCAATCGGAGTACGAATCCCCGAAGACGTTTCGGTCTTTGGCTTTGATGGGTCCGACGTGGCGGAATCCATTGGATTAAGCACCATGGTGCCAACTCCCCCGCGCGAAATCGGACAGATTGCCGCGCGCAAGGCACTGAATTTGGTTGAGGGGAAGACCTTGGACGACCCTCATACGACTGTACCTGTGGCGGTCGAGCCCGGCGCGACCAGTGGGCCAGTGCGGGAATAGGCGATATGGGAAAAGCCCCCCTCGGCGGAAAACCGAAGGAGGCTTGGGTGGAGCTGCACTACTTCACAGCGCCTCGCATGACTCCACCGACGACCCACTTTTGGGCGAAGATGTAGACGATGAGGATCGGGGCCATGGCCATCAGGTAGCTGGAGAAGGCCATCGGGTAGTTGGTGGCGAACTGCGAGCTGAAGACGTACTGGGCGAGCGGGATGGTCTGGTTCGACTGGTCGGTCAGGATGATCAACGGCAGGAGGAAGTCGTTCCAGGCCCACAGTGCGGTCAGGATGGCGATGGTGGCGTTAATCGGGCTCATCAGCGGGAAGATGATGGTCCAGAAAATGCGCCACGTGGATGCGCCATCGATTCGGGCCGCCTCTTCCAGCGAAACCGGAATCGAACGGATGAAGCCAGTGGCGATGAACAGGTTCGTGCCCAGGCCGAGCACCGTGTACAGAATGATCAGGCCGACCTGGTTGTCCAGGTGCAGGGAGCCCATCTGCTTCGCAATCGGCAGCATGACGACCGGGAACGGCACGAACATGGCGGCGATGAAGAAGTAGTACAGGAAGCGGAAGAAGCGCTTGTCCATGTTGCGGGCCACGGCGTAGGCCACGAAGGTGTTGGTCAGCAGGGTGAGCACCACGGCGGCCACCGTGATGATCGCGGAGTTGAGCGCGGCCTTCGGGTAGTTGACCTTGGCGGAGGCGTCGGCGAAGTTGTGCCACTGCCACGAGGTGGGCAGGGCGAAGGTGCCGGCTTCGGCCGGAGTCTTCAGCGCGGTGACGATGGTGAAGTAGAGCGGGATCAGAATGGTCAGGCTCAGCACGGCCACGGCGGCGGTCAGCCACCAGTTGATCTTGTGGTCCCTGCGGAACTTGGCGGGCTTGCCGGACTTGGACGGGGTAACTGTTGCAGTAGTCATTTCTTATCCTCCCCTAAATCAGATCTGTTCCTGGCTGCGGGAGATGCGCAGCTGTACGAAGGCGATGATCGCCAGCACGATGAAGAAGAGCACGGCGTTTGCGGTCTGGTAGGCGTACTCGCCACCGGTCAGGCCACCCTTCCAGATGAGGTAGGTGACGGTTTCGGTGGAGGAGTTCGGACCGCCCTCGGTCAAGGCGACGACCTGATCGAAGGTGCCGAGCGCGTTCTTCATGGACAGCACGAGGTTGATGGTGAAGAACGGTCCGATCAGCGGGAATGTGATCTTCCAGAACTTCTGCCAGGCGTTGACGCCGTCGATGGCGGCGGCCTCGTAGATTTCGTCGTCGATGGTCTGCAGGCCGGCGAGGTAGATGAGTACCGAGTAGGCGATGCCCTGCCAGACGGCGAGGAAGACGATTGGGATCCAGCTGAGTTGCTCATTGGTCAACAGCGAGGTGGACAGCCACTTGATGCCCAGCGCCTTGCCGAGCTCGGGCAGCGGGTTCATGAAGATGTACTTGAACACGTAGCCGATGACCAGCACGGAGAGGGTGTAGGGGATGAAGAAGATGGCTCGGAAGCCATTCTTGAAGGCGATCTTCGAGTTCAGCAGCACCGACAGGAACAGGGCGATCACATTAATCAGCACCGTGATGAGAATGGCGATGAGGAACGTGAACAGGTAGGCATGGCCCACTCGGTTGTCCTGGAAGAGGGCGATGTAGTTCTTCAGGCCGATGAACTTGTAATCGCCGTAGCCCTGCGAGTTGGTGAAGGAATACTTTACGCCATCAAGAAATGGCAGGTACAGGAAGAAGGCGAAGATGATGGCCGCCGGAACCACCATCCAGTAGTAGGCGGGGTCCACTTTGCGGGTGGAGAAGGCGGAGACCTTCTTCTTGGCCGGTTTCTTGGCAGCGGTCTTGGTTGCGGTTGCGTGTGACATGATGTTCTCCTCTCCTACCGATCACTCGAAGGTCCTGGCTTGGACCTTGTCCCATTCGGTCTGCATCTGGTTCAGGAAGCGGTCGGTGTTGCCGGAGGTCACCATGGTCTGCAGGTAGCCGCCGATGTTGATGGACGAAGGAATGTAGTGGTCGCAGAAGTCGGCCAGTCGGTTTTCCTCGAAGAACGGGCGCACGGTTTCCAGCGCATCGTTGCCGAAGTAGGTGTCCTTCAGCGGCGTGATGGCGGACTGGGCGTCGGCGTAGGCGTCAAGCTGATCCTTCTGCATGAGGAACTCGACGAGCTTCATCGCTTCCTTGGGGTGCTTGGTGTTCGCACCGATGGTGAGCATCACGTCGTCGCCGGCGGTGAGGATCTGCTCGCTGGCGTCATCGGTGGCCGGCATCTGGGCGAAACCAAGTTCGATATCGGGGTTGATCAGCAGGATCTGCGGGATGGCGTAGGTGCCGAGCGGGATGATCGCGGCCTTGCCTTGGGCGAAGTTCTGCGTGCCCTGCTGGTAGGTGACGCCGGTGTCCGCAGTGGAGTAGGTGAAGAGCTCGGATTCCTTCTCGACTGCGGTCTTCCACAGTTCCTGGAACGTGGTCTTGCCTTGCTTGAGCTCGGTGTACTTCGATTCGGGAACCAGCGTGCCGGTCAGGGAGGCGAGCGGTGCCTGGGTGGTCCAGGCGTCGGCCACGGAACCCTGCAGCGGGTTGATGCCGGCGTCCTTGAAGGTGTTGAGCATATCGGTGAACTCGCTCCAGGTGGTCGGCGGATTCTCCGGGTCAAGGCCAACCTTGCGGAACAGAGCCTTGTTGTAGATGTAGCCGGAGGCGTTACCCGCGAAGGGCAGGCCATACAGGCGCTTCTTGGAGGAATCGGTGGTCTGCACCAGATTCTTGGCGATCTGCACCATGCCGGGGTTGAGGGTGTCCACAATGGGTTCATCGGTGAAGTCGTAGAACACACCGGAGGCGGCGAAGTTGCCGAAGCTGATGTCGCCGTTGAAGGTGATCACGTCCGGCACACGATTCTTGACGAAACGGGTGCGCAGATCGGTCTGGGCGTTGGCGGAGTTGTTGATGTTGACCTTGATGGTCGGGTTCTGCTTCTCAAAGTCGGCGACCATGGACTTGAACTGGTCGGCGGCCTCGGACTTGAACTGGAAGAAATCCAGCGTGACGGTGCCTGCGGTGCTGGAGCCGCAGCCTGCCAGGCCGAACCCGACGGCGATCGCGCACATCACGGCGGCGGTGCGCACGGCCAGACGCTTCAGTCTAGGCGTTGCATGTGGGGAATCGGACAGCATAATTGTTGACTCCTTTATCTTTCTTTTCCTCCGGCTTCGGTGCCGGCGGTTCTTCCACTTTCCAAGGTAACGGTTCGGCCATTTCATTCCCAGCGCCAGCGAGCCCACTTGCGCAAGCAACAAAAAGCGCGGTATTTTGTGATTAACGCAATAAATACAGCGAAGGGGCTTGCATGTCTGATGTCAACGCGATTCCACAGTGGTTTTCCGGATCCGAGCATACGCATCGCGTGGCGGCGGCAATTGCCCAATACGGGCCGATAGCCCGCACTACGTTGGCACAGATGCTGGGACTGAGCCAAGGGGCCTTGTCCCGCATCACCAGCGATCTGATCTACGCCGGGGTGATCGAGGAGCTTCCGGCCGAGGCCGGCCCGTCAGGCAAGCTGCCCGAGCGATTCACGCCAAGGGAAAGTTCGGATCGTCGCGGACGCCCGCAGACTTCGCTGGTGTTGTGTTCGAACGCACGCACCTTCATTGGTGTCAAGGTTCATGGGATGTCGATTGTGGCCGCTGCGGTGAACGCGCATGACGAGGTGGTGTCCGGCCGGCACGAGGTGCCGATCGGGGCGGATCAGTCGGCTGAGTATGTGGTGTCGGCCATCACGCGGCTGGTGCGCGAATGTTCCGCCGATATCGCCTCTTCCGGACTGCCCTCCCCCACTGCGGTGGGCGTTGCGGTAGGTGGGCATGTGGTCGACGATTCGATTGTGACGTTCGCGCCGTTCCTGCATTGGGACGGGGCCACGGACTTGGGGACGATGGTCACAGAGGCGACCGGCCTGCCGTGCGGGGTGTTCAATGATATCGATTCTCTGCTGGTGGATGCCTCCTGGTTCGGGCCGGGTGTCGGCGTGGATATGTTCGCCGTGGTGACCATCGGCGTGGGTGTTGGTTATTCGCTGGCCGTGAACGGCAAGCCAGTGCAGTACCCGGATAAGAGCTATGGTCTGGTGGGCCACGTGCTTATCGATCCGGAGGGGCCGCGCTGCACCAGCGGACATATCGGCTGTTCACAATGCTTGACTGACGATTCGATCGCCGAACAGTACTCTGCGATTGTGGGTCGCGCGGTCAGTTTTGAGGACTTTGCGCGCGATGCCAAGGGACGCGTGCCGCAGGCCACGCAGTTGGTGAACCGGACGTGTTTCCGGTTGGGTTCGCTGGTGGCTACGGTGGCGAACATCGCGATGCCCGGACATGTGATGATTGCCGGGGAGTCCGCGTTTTTGGCCAAGCTCGGCACCGATTCGCTGCGCGATGGCATTCGTTTCTACCGTCACAGCCAGACCCAGCCGGTCAAGTTCACGATTATGGACCACGACTGGCAGCTCTGGGCCAAAGCCGCCGCCAGTCGCGTAATCGTGAAGCATATTGGGTAGGCCGTTCTTGGCTCCCCTCAGAGAGGGAAGCCAAGAACGTTGCTTCGCCACAGTTACTCCGCCACGACCAGCAATTACGGACTTGCCTATCGGCAAGGCTCAATCCCACCTTCGCTCAGCTGTCGCTTCGCTCAGGCCGTGGCTACTGACAGCCTACTAGGCTGTCAGCTTAACGCCACAGCCTTGAGCAATACTGCCTGCTGGGGGTGGAGGGACGGGGGACGGATGCCGTAACGCTGCAGGGCTTCGCCGGTCAGGACTACGCCTTCCTCGTTCCACCAGCCGAGAGTGCTCTGGCCGTTGGTCAGACCGGTCAAATCCAAGCTCGGGTCGAGCGGGCTGACGCGGTAGGTGCGCTCGGGGTCAAGTCCGGGCAGGTGCACGGGCGCGGCCGGATAGGTCTGGCTGGTGGTCAGCTGGGTGAAGCGGTAGATGGCGGCGTCGCGGTTCGGCATCACCATGCCATCCAAGCGCACGGCCGGATCGTTGGAGTCGGCGTGCACGCAGGTGTCGATGGCGAACCAGTCGCGGTGCTTCTTGAATTCGGCCACCCACACGGCCAGCTTGGCGAGCGCCTCGTCCGGCTCCTTCAACAGGTTCCATTCGATGCCCATGTGGCCGAAGAACGCCATGGCCATGCGCAGTTCCTGGCTGGTGGCACGCTGGGTGGAGTGCGCGGGACTGGCACCCACGTGCTCGCCCATCATCGCCGGCGGCACCAGCAGCGAGGTGTAGCGCTGGATGTCCGCGCGCTCGACCGGGTCCACGCAGTCGGAGACCCAGATACGGTCAGCGTGCTCTAGGATGCCGAGATCCACGCGGCCACCGCCGGAGGAGCAGCTTTCGATCTCAAGGCCCGGATGTGCGGTCTTGAGGCCCTTGAAGATGTTGTAGACGGCGAGGGTCTGCGCGTGCACGGCCGGGCGGCCGGAGCGGCGGGAACCGGGCTCGGTGACGAGCTTGTTGTGGTCCCACTTGATGTAGTCGATACCAAGCTCGCCGACAAGCTGGTCCATGCAGCCGTAGATGTAGTCGAACGCATCCGGATTGGTCAGATCGAGCACCTGCTGAGTGCGGCCCTGCAGCGGCAGTCGGCCGGTGGTGGGCGAAAGAATCCAATCGGGGTGGTTGCGGGCCACGTCGGAATCGGGGTTGACCATTTCCGGCTCGAACCACAAGCCGAATTCCATACCCTTGGCGTGCACGTAGTCGGCGAGCGCCTTCAGGGACTTCGGACCATCGGGCCAGACGTCCTGCGCAATCTGCCAGTCACCGAGGCCGGAGGTGTCGTCGCGGCGGGAGCCGAACCAGCCGTCGTCCACCACGAATCGTTCCACGCCGGAGTCGGCGGCCTTGTCGGCGAGCGCCTTCAGCGTATCGAAGTTGTGGTCGAAGTACACGGCTTCCCATGTGTTGAGGATCACCGGACGGCCGTGCGAGAACAGGCGCGGGTGCAGGGAGCGCACGTAGGAGTGGAATCGGGCGGCGATCTCGTTGAGACCATCGCCATAGGAGCCGAACAGCCACGGGGTGTCGTAGGAGTTCTGGCCTTCGCCAGGGCCAGCGAGCGTCACTTCGCCGCCGAACAGGAGTTCGCCGCCGCCGATCACGCCGGTTGTGTAGGGCAGACGTTCGGCGGACAGCACGGAGTTGCCGCTCCAGCCCACGTGCACCGAATAGGCGTCGCCATGCTCGAAGCTGAAACCGGGCACGCCGGCGGTCAGGAGCAGGGATGCGTCGAAGTCAGGGCGGCCGGCGAGCTGCGGCTTTTCGAAACGGCCGACGGTCAGCGGCTGGCGCTGCGGACTGCGTTCACGTAGATGGTGACCGGTGGTGGTGAGGATTTCGCCGGCGGATTCGGGCAGCGGGAAGCCGAGCTCGATCTTGCCGATCTCGAGCGGGGCTCCGGCGTCTGCACCGAACAGGTTGGTTACGGTGGCCTTCTGACGGACCAGGCCGCCGGGGAGCAGTTCGAGGTGCCATTCGACTTCCACGCCCTGCTCCTCATCGCGCGCGGTGACTATGACGCCGGGCACGCGGACCGGACCGGTGGCACGGGCATGGCCGGCCACATCGGTGTAGCTTTCGCCGGACACGGCATCGAGGGTGGCTTCCAGCACGCCGCCGGCCTCGATATTGGTCACGGTGAACTTGGGGAAGAGCTCGACGCCGGCGCGGCGCAGCACCACGCGCTGCTCGCCGATCCAGCTTTCGGCCTGGGTGGGCAGGATAGACGGCCAGGCGGTGTCGTCGAGCGCGCCGGACACGCGCTGCGGCTTCAGGGCGTCATAGGCGGCCAGCAGGGTGTCGGGCTTGGCCAGCGGGCGGCCCCAGTGGACGATGTGCGGCAGGTCGCTGCCGGCAAACACCAGACCGATCGCCACATTGGCGGCGGGCTGGGTCAGGTAGACGGCGGTGAGTGCGGTGCCGTCAGCGGCGGCGCCGGTGAAAGTGGAGGTGTTCTCGGCCATATTGTCTCCTTCGACGTGTGTGGATTTGCATTGCACTACTGGTTTCGATGGTAGAAGAAATGGAATATGTTGCCTTGGTGCCGCGTGTTGGTTGCGTGAGGTAAGTAATGCGTCCGTGTCTATCGCCGCTGGGCGAAGAAATCAGTCAGGATGGACTGACACTCGCCTTCCAGCACGCCGCCGTGCACTTCAGGACTATGGCCGATATGCGGATCGCGCGGAATATCCCAAATCGAACCGCATGCACCGAGCTTGGGATCCCAGGCACCGAACGCGATGGTGCCGATATGGGTCTGGATGCAGGCACCCGCGCACATCGGGCACGGCTCAAGTGTGACGGCCAGCGTGCAATCGGCGAGATTCCAAGCGCCCAAGGCTTGGGCCGCCTGACGCATGGCGATGATTTCGGCGTGGGCAAGCGGGTCGCCATCAGCCTCACGCGTGTTGTATCCGCGCCCGACAATCTGGCCGGCCGCATCCAGCACCACCGCACCAACCGGTACGTCACCAGCGGCTGCGGCCTGACCGGCCAGTTCCAGTGCGCAGCGCATCGCCTCGTCATATTCCATACCAACGAGTGTATGCCTTTTCTCATATCGTCTCATGATGTGCATAATCGGCCGCAAGCTTAACGTTTTCTTCATGGTTCCCATATACTTTTGGTGGAGAAAAATTTAAGGGAGAAGGCGGCAACATGGCGGTATTTGAGCTCATCCTATGCATCATTGCGGCGGTGGTGGTGAGCTCGTTTGTCAGTCGCTTCGTGCCCAAAGTCTCCACGCCGCTGGTCCAGATTGTGCTGGGCGTGCTGGTTACGTATCTGCCGTTTTTCCCGAATGCAACGCTCGACCCGGAACTGTTCATGGTGCTGTTTATCGCGCCATTGCTGTATTTGGAAGCCCACGAAATCGATAAGTCGGCGTTGCTGAAAACGCTGGATCTGAGCCTATCGCTGGCTATCGGACTGGCTATCGTCACGATGGCGGCGGTCGGATTCACTTTGCATGCCGTCTGGCCGTCCATCACCTTAGCCTCAGCCTTAGCACTCGGCGCGGCACTCGGCCCGACCGATGCGGTGGCCGTCAGCTCCCTCGGTAAAGAAGCCTCGCTGACGCAGCGTCAGCGCAGCGTGCTGAAAGGCGAATCACTCTTCAATGACGCTTCCGGCATCGTCGGCTTCCAGTTCGCTCTGGCCGCCGCCTTCACTGGAGAATTCGCCGTGGGGCAGGCCGCCGGCGAATTCGTGATCTCCTTCTTTGGCGGCACCTTATTTGGCCTGGTGATAGCAGCAGCGGCCAACTGGCTATTCGAGACCGTGCGATCCCTCGGCTGGGAAACCACTACCACACGTATTCTGATGGAACTGTTCCTGCCCTTCCTGCTGTATTTGGGCGCGGAGGAATTCAATGTGTCCGGCATTCTGTCGGTGGTGGCCGCTGGCCTGTTCATCCGATTCGACCGCACCGGCGTGGGGCCGAATGTGGCACGTACGAATATCGTTTCCACTTCAGTATGGGGTGTGCTGAGTTTCTCGCTCAACGGTGCGGTGTTCATTCTTCTGGGCATGCAGCTGCCGCGCGCCATGAGGGCCAGCTGGTCTGACCCGTATATCAGCAATACCGTGCTGATCGGCATTATTCTGCTGGTCACTCTGGTGGTAATCGCGCTTCGATTCTTCTGGATTGCGGCCATGCTGCGCGTTGCGCGAGATACAATCACCGGCCAGCGCCGCAAAATGACACCCGAACGCTGGCGCTCGGCCGCAGTGATGACCTTTGGCGGCCCCAAGGGAACCATCACGCTGTCATTGATGTTTACCATCCCGTATTACATTGCCGGCGGTGCGCCGTTCCCGATGCGTGACGAGCTGATTTTCATTGCGTCAGGCGTGATTATCGTGACCTTGCTGCTGGCCAACTTCCTGTTACCGCTATTGGCCCCGAACCGTGGCAAGGATCCCAGCGCGGAAATGATTCCGGTGACCATCGATGTGTTACGCGCCACGGTGGAGGAATTGACCGGACGCATCACGCCAGAGAATCGCCGTGCGATTCTGATGGTAATCGACCAATACACCAAGCGCATCGGACGATTGCAGCAGCGCATCGGCGATACCGATCCTCAGGGATTCGAGCAATTGCAGATCGAAGCGCTGCATTGGGAAAAGGAATTCGTGCGCGACCGACTTGCCGACACCAAGGCGCATCCGGCGGCGGATACGGCCACGCAAGAGCTGAACGTCGAAGCCTGCGAGCGCATGCTTGACCAGATTATGAATACGCTGCGTCACACTTCCACTGATCCGACTTCGGGGCATGCGGTATCGCAGATTCGCGGTCGCTTACGCATGTTCCAGCGGCAGATGAGCAATTACGCCAAACGCACGGTGTCCAAGATTCGCCATACCACACCATTGGTGAGCGAGGACCAGATTTTCGCGCGCACCCGCGAACTGCAGGTCGAGGCGATTCATCATGTTATCGGTCGGCTTATTGACGAGATGGGCCAGGATACGTACAACACCGAGCATTGTTCGGCACTGTTGCTGGATTATCGTCGTGCCGAGGCTTCATTGCAGGCACGTCCGACCATGAGCGGCACTACGGAAACCATCACGCAGGTCGAGGACGTAAAGCGCGAGAGCTACGGTATCGAACTCGGTATGATTCAGGACATGTACGAAGCCGGCGACATCAACCGAGCCCAAGCCCGCTCCCTGAGGCGCAACATCTACGTTATGCAAGTGGACGCTGATTCCGGCATCTAGTTTCCCTGGCTCCCTTCTCTGAGGGGAGCCAAGTTGGGGATTGCTATTCCCGTGTGACTTTGAGGGCTACCCAGATGCTGCGAATCAGCAGAACCGTCAGATAGGTTGCGAAGAGTATTCCGCCGGCACGCGGGCTCATGGCCCCGGCAATCCAAGTGCCCAGCGGTGCGGTCAGTGCCGCCACGATGCCGATAATCAGACCGGCTTTGGCATGCACCATTTTGCGGCGCACATTGGCCACGGTGGTGGTCATGGCATTCGGGAACATGGACAACAGCGAAGTACCACGCGCGATCAAATCGGACGCGCCAAACAGGATCGACAAAGCCGGCACGCAAATCGCGCCGCCGCCCACACCCAGCAAGCCAGCCAAAATACCGGCGAGCACGCCGAAAACAATCATCAGCAAGACAGTAACCAGATTAAATTCGATTGACGAATCACGCGAAGGTATAAAAATAAGCTGGCTCGCGATGATAAACGCCATAAACACCACGAACGCCCAGCGCAGCACGACTTCCGGCAGTCGGGACAACAGCAGCGAACCAATCTGACCGCCGATGAACATGCCCAGGAACATCAGCAGCGCGGCAATCCAATCCACATTGCCTTCAACCGCATAGGCCAGAACACCAGACACCGAGGTGGGCACAATCGCCAACATCGAAGTGGCGGCCGCATGCCGCTGGGTCAGGCCGAGCCAGACCAGCGCGGGCACGATGATGGTGCCGCCGCCAATGCCAAACAGTCCGGACAACAGCCCGACCAACACGCCCACCACAACCATAACCGCGATGCCGCGCGGGGACTCGTCCACATGATTCTCTTCAGTATGTGCAGTAGTACTTGCAGTGCTCACTTCGCTCATGGGAGAACAGTCTATGACCGAGTCAGCCACAAGCGCCCTCGATGTCCGATTGCTGCGACGGCCGCGCCAATTCCAGTAATGGCGGCTGACTACAGCACGCCAGAAGTAATGTCGTTGTCAAGTAGCCACTGGCGTAAATCGGCGAACTCCTCAAGACTCACATTGTGATCCAGACCGTGGTAGCTCTTGGTTTTCAGCCACGTATGCTCTTCCAGCCAAGCGGCGGTGGCGAACAGTTCGTATTTTGGGATTACGCCATCGTTCTTGCCGTACGTATAGAACACGGGGATATCGTAATCGGCCAGGCGAGAGTCGGCGGGGGCCGTGCCGGGCACCTGACCGGGTGTGTTGAAGCCGGACAGGGAGACGACGGCCCGGTACCGCTCGGGGTTGATGCGCAACAAATGCACGGCGACCAGCCCACCTTGCGAAAACCCAAGCGGCACCACGTCACGGTCGGCGGGAATGTTGTCGGCCACCCATCGGTCGACTGCTGTGGCGGCGGCATACGCGTCGTAGTCACGATCATCGCCGATAGGCAGGGCATCGTGAAACCACGCGTAGTTGCCGGGGTCGGGACTGCCTTCACGGGCCGGCGCGAGTGTCAGCGGCCCGCGCAGTGCCACGAAGTCGTTATATGGAGCGATGAGGCGCATGATGTCCGCCATGTCTTCTTCGCTGGATCCCCATCCATGCAGGCACAGGAACAGCGGATGCGTGGCATGCTGGTCGAAGCCGCCGCGCGAGGTGACGCTGTGTTCCACGGTGAGTGGCTCGCCAAAACGTCCGGGCACAGTGGTGGATTCGCGGCCGATCAGAGGCTGGCTGGCATTCGCTTCTTTGCTCATACCATTCCAATATAGAGGTCTTGCGCGCTGTGCGGAAAACGATGGACCATGATTTCAATCACATTGGGTAATCCGCGCCGAATCGCCTTGGGACTTTTCAAGGGATACCGGCAATCTGTCAGGCGTTACCGCTGTCTGCGGTATCTGCGGCTGCGGTGATTGTCTCAAGTTCGCCGCCCCACTGCTGCTGCAGTGCGGTCATCTTGCTGGCCTCGCCGAACACCATCCAGCGTTTGCCGTTCAGCAATCGCCAATCACCTTTCGTTTGCTCATTATCAGCGTATTGGCTCAGCAGTTCGGAAATCTTGCTTTCGATAGGTGCCCGGCTGATGGCTGCGGACGATTCCGATTCAAAGGATACGAAGGCCACTCTCGGATCAGTGCACATCTGTACGGTGGTGATGCCCGGCAAACCGCCCGTATCAAGCCCCTGCCATCCTTCTTTGCACGCGCCGGCAGCTTGTTCGATGCCTTGCTCCATCTGTGCGGTATCTTCGACGGGTGCCTTGTCGTTCGACTGCTGAATCAGTCCTTCCGGGAACAATACGCCCACGGCCACGCCGATAACCAAGCAAACTATGGCGCACACCAGTGCGATGATGCCGCCCGCGCCCACTCCCCCGTGAGTGGCGTACCGAGGCATGGTGACTCGCGCAGCGATGACCAGAATCAGGGTGATGCCGATAAGCACCGCCGCCGTCAACGCAATGTATCGTCCTGGCACTGCCGTCATAAAGGAAATGGCGTAAGGCGCGATCTCATGAACCGCCGAGGTGGCCGATACCACGACGGCTAGCAGTCCGCTGACAACGGCAAGTCTGCGGCACAATATCGACGTTGGGCTGCTGGCTTTTGTAGCGGCGAATCGCCGGCCGGCATCCCGCCTGGATGGGCGTCGATTCTGTGCACGACGTGAGCTGCGCGAATCGTCATACTGACCATCGCCGAAGAAATCGTAGTCCTCATCGTTGCGGGCCATCGGTGCCCCCTTCCTGCCGATTACACAGCTAGTGTACCGCTATGGCTTGGGAATGGCGGTCATTCGGGGGAATGATTCAGGGCACAAAAAGAACCCCGGCGGTTGCCCGCCGGGGAGAGAAAGGAGAGAGAAGAAGAAAGGGGGTTCAATTGTCGGGAACTGCTGCGGCTCCTGATCAGCTTTCCGCTGACATCTTTTATATAACCACTGCTTTCTGGGTCTACCTCTAAGTTTCTCTGAGAAAAACCTGAGAATACTTGCGATTGATGGACCGCGGAAGCGTGAGGAGCCTCTCACGTTTCCGCCCAAGGCGCTAGACTTGAAGGCAGTATTTATTTGCCCAAGGAGTTTTTCACATGCTGCTGTCCGACCGCGACATTCTCGCCGCACAGTCCGCAGGTCATATCTCACTTGATCCGTGGACCCCCGAAATGGTGCAGCCCGCTTCCATCGACGTGCGATTGGATCGGTACTTCCGTTTGTTCAATAACCACGCCTACACCTATGTCGATCCGGCGGAAAACCAAGGCGCGCTCACCGAACAGTTCGAGGTGGCTCCCGACGAACCGTGGATTTTGCACCCTGGCGAGTTCGCACTGGGTTCCACGTGGGAATACGTCAAGTTGGACCCGTCCATTGCCGCCCGTCTGGAAGGCAAGAGCTCACTGGGCCGATTGGGGATTCTCACCCATTCGACTGCGGGCTTCATTGACCCCGGTTTCGAGGGGCATATTACGCTTGAGCTGTCTAATGTGTCGACGTTGCCGGTCAAACTATGGCCTGGCATGAAAATCGGCCAGATGTGCTTCTTCCAGCTGAGCTCGCCCGCTGAGCACCCTTATGGCTCCAAGGGCACCGGCTCGCATTATCAGGGCCAGCGGGGTCCGACGCCGAGCCGTTCCTACGAGAATTTCTACCGCGCGCACATCGACGACTGAGCGTTGCGACGTACCATTCGGCCGGCGGATGCCGGCCATTTGCTTAATCCCAAGGAGATGTCATGACCAACAGCGATGGCGGGTTCCAGTTCGACTTCCAGCAGCCCGAAAAGCCGGTCAGGCCAACGGTTCCTCCGATTCCCGGGCAAGAGACGGCAGCATATAGCACAGAACCCACGGCACAAGCCACACCGGCTCTGCAGTTCCCGCAGTCTGTGCAGTCTGCGCAGCCCACACAGCCCACACAGTTTGTGCAGCCCGCGCAAGTAGCGTATGCCTCACAACCCACGCAAGCTGTGCCGACCGTACAAGCCGCTCAGCCGACGCAGCCCATCGATCCGGCCATGACGCAACCGTTCTCGCCGCAATTCCTAGCTGCGGTTGCCGCACAAGCACCACAGCCGGCGGCAGCCACGCAGCCAGTAGTATCCGAAACACCAATCGCCGCTGTGCCCGGCCAGCAGCAATACGTTTGGGATCAGACGACGCAAAGCTTCCGCCCGGTGGAACCGACAGCGCCGGTGACGCCAGCAGCACCAGCCGCACCAGCGGCACCGGCGACATCGCCTGTTTCGGTAGCTTCAAACGCCGCGACACAGGCGTTCCAACCCAATCAGGCCGAGCAGCCTGCGGTAGATGCCGAGGCAACACAAGCGTTCCAGCCTGATCAGGTCATGGCAACACAGCCTTTCGAAGCTCAGGCCATGCCGAATGCCGAAACCGCGGCCACACAGGCATACGGCGCATCATCCACCGTATCCGGTGAGACCGTTGCCATGCCGGCAACGCAAGTAGCGTCTGCCGATGATGCTGCAGCCACACAGGTGTTCCAACCGGCCGCCCTGGCCGCTTCGGCACAGGCTCAGCCTGCTGTGATGCCTCCCTCCATTCCGTTGGATCAGGTCTCCGATGAGGACGATTCCGATGGCGCCGAGCCTCGTCACGGCGGTAGCGGCAAAAAGAACACCCGCAAGATCGTCAGCATTGCCGTAGCAGTAGTCGCCGTGATAGCGCTGGTTGTCGCCGGCCTGCTCTGGTGGCATTCCAACAGCAGCAAGGCGAGCCAAGCCGTGGCATTGGCCGAGTGCAAGGTAGCGGCCAAGCAGTACACGAATGCTCAGAAGAAGCTCACCACCGCCATATCCAATGGCCAAACCAGCGCGCAAACATCCACCAGCGATGTGGCCGATGCCAATACGCTCACCACGCTGAATCAGGCGTTGCAAGACGCCGGCAATCCGGCTGACACCGCCAAGTGCGATTCCAACCTCAACGCCACTGAGTTGAAGTCTCACACTAAAGAGCTGCAGAATGATGCCAGCGACATGGCTGACAAGACGGATGCCATCAACAACGCGATCAAGGCCGTTAATACTTCAAAGGCGACGGCCGATACCAACACACTGAAATCGAACCTGAGCTCGGCTATTTCGCAGGCGCAGGGCACGCTGGATAATTCCGCGGGCAGTGTGGCCGATGAAAACACCCGCACCGCGCTGCAAAACGCCATCACCGAGGCCAATACGGTGATGAACGGGACCAGTCCGTCCGAATCCGACGTCAATAATGCGATTTCTAAACTGCAGAAGGCCGAGTCCGACGTCACCGCCTCGATGCAGGCCAAGCAGCAGGCAGATGCCGCCAAGCAAGCTCAGGAAGAGGCTCAGCAGAAGGCTGACCAAGAGGCACAGCAGAAGTCTCAAGACGAGTCCAACAATAGCGACAACAATAACGGCGGCGACAACTCCACCTCTACTGACGGCACTGACGGCAGCAACAACTGAGGTCTGCAGCGTTCTCCTGTTTCCCATGGGGCGGTAACTCCCCATGGGGCGGTTAGCATATTTTCCTTTTTCGCGGAATAATGCCGTTTTCAGCGACCGCCCCATGGGATAGTTACCGCCCCATGAGGAGCCGTTTGGATATAGCAGTGGGCCGGGCTCTGAATACCAGAGCCCGGCCCACTGCTATATGCCCACAATCAGGGCTATTGCGATGGCTTAACGCTTGGCCATCGCGCGTAGCACAATCTTGCGCAGTTCGGAGGCAATCAGCACGATTGCGGCCAGGCAGATGCATTCCACCCAAGCCATCGGGCTCAATGCCACGGTGCCGAACGGACCGTTGAGGAACGGCACGTAAATCACCACGAGCTGCAGCGCCACGGACAAACCAATCGCACCCCATAGCCACTTGTTGGAGAACAGACCCACGAATGCGGACTGCAGATGCGAACGGGAGGACAGCGCGTTGAATAGCTGGGCAAACACCAGAATCGTGAAGCCCATCGTACGGGCCTCGGTCATCTGCGCTTCATGGCCGATGGCATCCACCGAGCGGTCGGTGAACAAGCCGCCGGACAGGTGCATGTCCATACCAATCAGCGTGACGATGGCCATGATGACGCCGATGTAGATGATGTCGCCCCACATGGAGGCGTCAATCACGCGGTCCGTCACCTTACGCGGTTTACGACCCATCACATCGTCGGTCTGCGGGTCCACGCCCATAGCCAACGCCGGCGCGGCATCGGTCAGCAGGTTGATCCACAGCAACTGTGTGGCGAGCAGCGGCACGGTGACACCTACGGTTTCCGGCTGGCGGATGCCGAGGAAGCCGGCAAACACCACACCGAGGAACACGGTGAACACCTCACCCACATTGGAACTCAGCAGGTAGCGCAGGAACTTGCGGATGTTGTCGAAGATCACGCGACCCTCGCGTACGGCGGCCACGATGGTGGAGAAGTTGTCGTCCGCCAGAATCATCTTGGCGCTCTGCTTGGTCACTTCGGTGCCGGTGATGCCCATGGCCACGCCGATGTCCGCGGACTTGACTGCCGGGGCGTCGTTCACACCGTCGCCGGTCATGGCCACGATGTTGCCTTGACGCTGCAAGGATTCGACGATCTTGAGCTTGTGCTCGGGGGCCACGCGCGCGTACACGGACACTTCGGACGTGGCCTTGTCGAGTGCGGCCTCATCGGGCAGCTGGTCGAGCTGGTCGCCGGTCAGGGCCTTGCCGTCCTTGGCGATGATGCCAAGGTCGGAGGCGATGCGGGCGGCGGTCAGCGGGTGGTCGCCGGTGATCATCACCGTGCGGATGCCGGCACGATGGGCCTCGGTCACGGAGTCGCGCACCTCAGTACGCGGCGGATCGATAATGCCGACCATGCCATTCCAGATGAGATCGGTTTCGATGGCTTCGGCCTGATCGGCGATGTCGGACACCTGGCCTGCGGCGTTGACGCTTACACCGGGCACATCAGCCAAAGAACTGGTTTCCAGCGGACGGCAGGCCTCGCCAAGCGTACGGTAGGCCTCGGAGGAGAGACGTTCGACGGTGGCGAGAATCGACTGGCGATCGCCTTCGGTGAGCTTACGGACCTGACCACCCACGCGGATGCGCGTGCAGTAGCTCAACAGCACGTCGGGCGCGCCCTTGGCGAACACGGTGAGCTTGTCTGAATCGGTGCTGTCCTTGGCGATGATGGACATGCGCTTGCGTTCGGAGGTGAACGGAATCTCGCCAACGCGCGTGTAGCGCTTGATCTTGCGATCGGCCTTGACCTTGCGTGCGGCCACGATCAGCGAGACTTCGGTGGGGTCGCCCACAATCTCCCAACGGCCGTTCTCCTCGCGTAGTTCGCCGTCGTTCGCGAGCGTGCCGGCCACAAGCGTGGCGACGACTTCATCGGCCACAATCTGGGCCTGCTCGGATTCAGGACTGACGCCACCGGTCATAACCATGCGGCCTTCCGGCGCGTAACCGGTGCCGGTGATCTGCACTGCGCCGGACGGGGTGACCACGCGCTCCACGGTCATCTCGTTGCGGGTCAGCGTACCGGTCTTATCCGAGCAGATCACGGAAGCGGAGCCCAAGGTCTCCACCGAATGCAGTTTCTTGACGATGGCGTTGTGCGCGGCCATACGCTGCACACCAAGCGCCAGCACCACGGTCAGGATGGCGGCCAAGCCTTCCGGCACGGCGGCCACAGCCAGCGAGACGGCCAACAGCAAGGAATCAATCACGTCATGGACGTCGTTGAAGCCTTCCAGCACGGCGAGCGCCACCAGCACCACGACAGCGATGACGCACACCGCAATGCCGAGGATCTTGGAGACGTAATCCATCTCCTTTTGCAGCGGGGTTTTCTCATCTTCGGTGGCGGAGAGCATGTCGGCGATCTTGCCGACCTGCGTGTTCATACCGGTGCCGGTCACGATTGCGCGGCCGGTGCCTTGCGTCACGGAAGTGCCGTTGAAGATCATGTTGGCACGGTCGCCCAGCGCCTTGGCTTCGGTGAGTGTGTCCGGCTTCTTACCAACCGGCACGGATTCGCCGGTCAGTGAAGCCTCGGCGATGCGCAGGCTGGCCGCGTTGACCAGTCGGCCATCAGCGGAGACCGAATCGCCTTCCGCAAGGACGATGATGTCGCCGGGGACCACGTCGGCGGTGTTGATGCGCATGACCTTGTCATCGCGCAGCACCGAGGTCTGCGGGGCCGTCATTTGTGCGAGCGCTTCGACGGCCGCCTCGGCCTTGGCTTCTTGCATATAGCCGAGCACAGCATTGACAATCAGGATCAAGATGATCACGATGGCGTCGAACGGCAGCACTTCGCCGCCTTCCGCGCCGGGCTGCGCATTGGCTTTTTCGATGAACCAAGCGATCACCGAGATAATAGTGGCCGCGATCAGCAGGTAGACCAGCGGATCTTGGAATTGGGCCAGGAATTTCTTCCATTTCGGTACGGGCGGGGCGCTGGCGAGCTCGTTCGGGCCGAATTTGGCCAGTCGGCGCTTGGCTTCTTCCTCGCTCAGGCCGTGGGATGGGTCGACGTTCAGGGCTTTGGCCACGTCGTCGGCGCTGGTCAGACTTGGATCGGTATCCCCCAATAGCGCTTCCTGTGCGCGCACCTCTTCCGATTCCACGACCCCGTTCGTTGCGGTCGTGGACACTGCGGATTGATCTTTGAGATCATCCATAATGTTCTCCTTGGTATTGCCGCGGAGTAGTCAGCCTTGCGGCCGCTGCCGGGTTTTCTCTCCCGGCTGGACGCACAGGACTGCGCGGTTATGGACACCGGCGCAACTGCTGCCGATGCATACGATTGCCATTATTCCATAACCGCGTGGCGCACTTGGCGCACAGCGTAATAGCGTTTTGCCTAGAACAGGCGACGCAACCAGGCCTCAGCCAAATCAGGCCAACACTGCACGCATTCGACGATGTGCGCATAGAAGCCGTTACCGGCAGTTTCCGCATTGGCCAAGGACAGGCCGTGGCTGCCTTCAGGGAACAGGTGCGCCTCAATGCTCACGCCGGCGGCCCGGCAGGCCTGGATGAGCATTAGCGTGTTCTCCACGGGCACGGCGTCGTCGGTCATGGTATGCCAGACGAAGACGGGTGGCGTTTTGGCATCGATGTGCTTTTCGATGGAGAACTTGTCCAGCAAAGCCTGATTGTGAGCTTGGTCCCCTAGCAGGCATTGGAAGCTGCCGCGATGGGCGTACTTGCCGGCGGTGATTACTGGGTACGAGAGCATCAGCGCGTTCGGGCGCACGGCGTCCGGGTCTATGCCGCCCTGTTCGCGGATGTCTTCGTCGCCGACCGAGGTGGCGAGGTTGGCGGCCAGATGCCCGCCTGCGGAAAAGCCGAGTACGGCCACTTGCGCGGGGTTTACATGCCACTGATCCGCATTGGCGCGAATCAGGCGCATTGCCTCGGCAGCCTCCAGCAAAGCCACCGGATAGCGGCTGGGCTGCACCGAATAGCGCAGCACGAATACGGCGAAGCCTTTGGCCAGGAATTGCATGGCCACTGGCTCGGCTTCGCGGTCAGAAGTCATGGCGTAGCCGCCGCCAGGCAAAATCAGGATGGCCGGGCGTATACGGTCCGGTTCCATCTCCTCGCTGTTGTCGGCCACATAGCCAAAGAATCGCGCCTCGCTGCCATCAATGCCAACGATGGTTTGTTGAATGTATTGCATGCCATACATCATACGCGCAGAGAATAGTTCTCGATAAGAACCACTCGCCATATGCGGTCTTGCCCGTATCTCCAAACCGAATAACACTTACAGCGAATCGTGAAGACTGCGGGCCATGGCGCGGTCGCGCGAGCCTTTGGTGAGCTTGAGACCGAGGGTCACGGCAATCAACACAACAGTGCAGGCGATCCACAGCGTTCGACCGCCGAAGTTGCTGATAGTCCAGCCACCAATCAGCGGCGCCAGCGCAACCGACACCGACCACACTACGTTGTAGACGCCCTGATACGTGCCACGCGCCGACGCGGGTGCCATGGCGGCAACCGTAGTGGTGGCGATAGGGAATGTGCCCAGCTCACCCAGCGTCCACAGCACTACGGCAAGCGCGAATCCGCCCCAAGAATGGGCCGCGGCCTGCACCGCATAGCCGATGACGGTTACGGCGAGGCCCATCACCAGCACGCGTGAATTGCCCATGCGCGCGAACAGTTTCATCGCGGGAATCTGTAGCAGGCACAACATACCGCCATTGATGGTGAGCAGCACCGAATACTCGCCCAGCCCTAGACCAAGGTCCGTCATGGCAATGGGCAGGCCGGAGGTGCTTTGGAAGTACACAAGGAAGTAGCCGAACATCAGCAGGGAGAAGCCGAGGAATGGAGTATCGGTGAGCACGCGCCGCCAATTGCGAGACATGGCGCCCTTGACACTGGCAGCCGGTGCGGCATCCGAGTGATTCGGCCTCTCAATGCCGGCGAATTCCGCATGGGTAACACTGCATTCGTCTTCATGGCGCACCGCACTTGGCACCGATACAGTAATCCCCAAATGCCGCACCTCGCGGAAGAACGCAATCAGCAATATCGTGACGGCTATCATCACCGCCGCTTCAACGTAGAACATCAGCGAATACGAGATCTTGACCAGCTGGTTGGCCACAATCGGTCCAATCGCGTACCCAAAATTAATCGCCCACGATTGCAGTACGTATGCACGTTGCTGACGTTCGGCAGGCACCACATCCGCGATATACGCGGCGATGGCCGGGCTGGGCAGCGAGGCGAACGCACCATAGACGAACAGAGCCGCGCCTAAAGACACAGGATCAGTGAGTACGGAAACGACCAGCAGGGCAGCCGCTGCGCCGATTTCGCCGATGATAATCATGGATTGGCGGCCGAATCTGTCGGACAAGGTACCGCCGAACAGGCAGCCGATGATTGCGCCGAAGCCGTACATGGCCACGACTGTGCCCACCACACCCTCATCGAGGCGCAGCGCGGAAACCAAATATATCGACAAGAATGAGGTCACGAAGCGACCCATCCACAGAATCAGAATCGCCAACCATAATCCCCAATACAGCAGGGACAGTCCGAATATCATACGCTGCTTCTTCACTCTCAATACCTTACCGGCTACCGACGGCGGAATAGCCGCGTTTTGGCGCGGGGTGCTGGGACAATAGCACCTATGGCTATCAAAAAAGGACCGACCAAGGGGTCGGGTGGCAAGCATCGCAACAAACTGAAGGGCTACGGCCCCACTCCCAAGGCCGAGGACCGCGTCTATCACAAGGCGTACAAGGCCAAGAAAGCGGCCGAACGTCGGCAGATGGCCGACCCGCGTCTGGCAGCCCGCCGTCGAGTGGACAAGTTCGCTTCGGCGGATACTTCGGATCTGGTGTACGGCCGTAATTCCGTGCTGGAAGCACTGCGCGTAGGCGTACCTTCTTCCACGCTGTACATCATGTCTCGTATTGAACATGACGATCGTACTCGCGAAATCGTGAAAATCGCTGGTATGAACGGCCTGCACATGCTGGAGGCCGATCGTCTGGAGATGGATCGTATCGCCCGCTCTGGCAACCATCAGGGCGTGATTCTGAAGGTCGATCCGTTCCAGTACTCCTCGCTGAACGAGCTGGCCGATCGTGCTGAGAAGAAGGCCAAGGCAATGGAGGCCGCGAATTCGGCGGCCGCCCGTATTGCTGCGCGACCGCTGTTTATCGCATTGGACGGCGTGACCGATCCGCAGAACCTGGGTGCCGTGATTCGTTCGGCGGCCGCATTCGGTGCCAATGGTGTGATTCTGCCGGAACGCCGTTCCGCTTCAGTGAACGCCGCCGCTTGGAAGGTGTCTGCCGGTGCGGCCGCGCATATGCCGGTGGCGCGCGTGGTGAACCTGACTAAGGCACTTGAGGGCTTGAAGGAGCGTGGATACTACGTTGTCGGCCTTGACGGTGGCGGCGATAAGCTCGTCGGCGAGACTGGCTTTGAATCCGATCCGCTCGTTGTAGTGCTCGGTTCGGAAGGCAGCGGTTTGGGCCGACTGGTGCGCGAAACCTGCGACGCGATTGCCGGCATCCCGATCAGCTCGTCTGTTGAGTCGCTGAACGCTTCAGTGGCGGCGGGTATCAGCCTGTACGCGGTGTCCAACGCACGGCGCAAGGCTGCGGCGGAGTGATTGTCGCTTGAGGCCGTAATAGGTTGTACATACACGGAAGCCCCTCTATTTGAGGGGCTTCTTTGTGTGATGGGCTCACCTACAGACAGTCCACCGGATTGTCCGCTTAATGACTCCACACTGCCGCATCCGGATCGTCATCGGGGTTGTAGCCGTCGTCGTCCGGGTCGCTGTAGGTGGATTCGTCGTCAATGACGCCGGAATCGGCCTCTTCGTTAAGTTCGGCGAGTGCCTTGGAGTCAAGGCTGTAGCTCGGCAGAGCGTTGTCGATGTAGCTGGTCACGGCCTCGCCCATCGGCACGTCGTGGCCGGCCTTCTCCGCCAGGAACCAGCGATGGTCAAGCACCTCATGGAAGAACTGAGCAGGCTCGATCTGGGAGCGATATTCGCGCGGAATCATACGCACGGTCGGCTCGAACACCTCACGCATCCAGTCGGTGGCCACGATTTCCAGATCCTCGCCCTCACGCCACGTGGAGGCACGGTAGGCGTCAAGGTCGTTGAGCAGACGACGGGCCTGGTTCTCCTGCACGTCAAGGCCGGTGAGGCGCAGCAGCTTGCGGTTGGCGTAGCCGGCGTCCACCACGCGCGGGCGGACCAGCACACGCTTGCCGTCCTCGGCGGTCTTCATTTCCAGCTCGTCCACGTCGAAGCCCAGCTCGTTGAGCTTGTTGACGCGCTGCTCGATCTTCCACATTTCGTCCGGGTTGAACTTGTCGGTGTCGGTCAGGGCGCTCCACAGCGAGTGGTAGCGGTCGACTAGGCGGTTGCCCACCTCGATCTCATCCACGTCGCCGGGCAGTAGCTTGCCGGACGCCAAATCCATAAGTTCGCCGATGATGTTGGTGCGGGCCAAGTCGATATCGTATTCGCGCTGGCCGTCGGTGAGCTGGGCTTGCAGGTCACCGGTCTCGGCGTCCACCAGGAAGGCGGAGAAAGCGTCGGCGTCGCGCAGGAACAGGACGTTCGACAGGGACACATCGCCCCAGTAGAAGCCGGCCAGGTGCAGGCGCACCAGCAGCACGGCGAGGGCGTCAATCAGTCGTTCGGCGGTGTCCGGGCGCAGGTTGCGGGCGAACAACGCACGGTACGGCAGCGAGAACTTCAAGTGCCGGGTGACCAGAATCGCCTCCAGCGGCTCCCCTTCACGGGTATGACGGCCGATGACCACGGCGATCGGGGTCACAGTTGGCAGTTCGAGCTTCTGCAGTCGACGCAGGATCTCGTACTCTCGCTCGGCCACCTGGCGCGTGATCTCCTTCATGGCGTACACCTCGTCGCCCACGTGCACGAATCGCACGACGTGGCGGGAGATGCCTCGCGGCAGGTTGGCCAGCAGGTCCTTAGGCCAGGTGGCCAAGGGCTTGTGCCAGGGCAGCGTGAACATCTTTGGGTTCGAGCTGGCGGCGGTGATTTTCAGTGCTTGCGGTTCCGCTGAATCGGCGTGTTCGTCTTCGGCTTTGACAGACGTGGCCTTCAGCGCACGCGGATCCATCTGGGGCAATTCGTTCAACTCCATGTGTTCGATTTTACGTGGTGCTTGGGAAGTGCGCTTCCCAGCCACATATTCGGCGCGTTATTCTCGCATACGAATAAACAAAAAGTCGGGTAATCCCCCACATGAATGAGATCAGAAGAAATCAAGCCATCTTTAATTTTGTATCGCAAGCACCAGCAAAAAGCATCAAACAAAATAGGATACCGAACAACACAAAATCGATAGCCCAGAGACAATCCTGTTTGCTCGTTTTGCCCCCGTCATCCGCAGTAAAGAGCCACCCAACTATGAGGACAACGATTGAATAAACAAACCAACCTGTTGCGCAAATTATTGCGATTAAATCAAAAGCAGTCATGGTCAGAGGAGCTCCCAGGCTCATTTCATAACGCTTTCGTCATCTGTATGGGATTTGTCGCTCAAATTGACGTCACTCATGCGGCGCCTCATGCGCAGCCTGAATAAAACGAACGCAACGAGTAGCATGAGCCCCGCTGCCGCAGCAATGCTTCCTACGGCGGCACCGGTACGGCCGATAACGCCAGGCTTTACCGGCTCCTTGTTTGGATTATTTTCGGGCGGAGTGACGAGAGTTCCGGCGCTAAATTTCGGCTCTACCGTGATGTTGAGATCGGCGGCCGTATCTCCGCTGCCAGGAATCGAGATGAGGAACGGATCACAGTCGTATGCCTTGTTGGCTTTCGCCGAATCCGTGCGGGAGACCAGATATAGGCCAAGCGGTAGGTTCTGGAAAGTGAGCTGACCAGCTACGTTAGTGGTGCCGGAATGCTGGTATAGCTTGTTTTTCGCCGCGTGTGCAGCCAGCTTCTTGGCGGCATCGTGATATTCGCTCGATGTCAGGCGTTCCCAATCGGCAGTGAGACCGGAAAAATCACTGACGGTTTTATATGAGGAAACGCTACCATCATTGTTCGTTGTGACAGTGGCGACGCGCACGATGGCATAAGTATCGCCGGCAAGTGATTTGGGCGAAGCCGTGTCTCGGCCCCATACGGCATTGATGGTGAGAGTGCCGAAGGAATCAGCTTGCGCGTATGGCACCATGAAGCCGAAAGACACAAGACCAGTGAGGATGATAGTAATGGTGGCGGCAATCATGGCAGCAATGCGCGCCGCACCATACTCGCTTCCGCTATGCGGGTCTAACATGTCTGCCCGGTCCTTTCCGCCGTGATGAATGTGATTGGTTATTTGTATTGGCTGGCTGAGGAGGCAAGTCACCGTCCGGCTCGATGGCTGCGGAGCTAGAATCATCAGACGCGACCTTGGCGCTCCCACTCTGCCGGCGTCGCCGCTCATGCCGTTGCCACAAATGCCATGCGATGAGCAAGGCAATCAATGCGAGAGACGGCAACAAGTACTGCAGCGGGATGTCCACGTGGAATGTGGATTTGGCGTCATCCTGCTGCTGCGGCGCGTATGGGATGCGATGACCGCGCACCAGCAGCCGGTGCGTGTTGACCGCATACGGTGTGCAGGTGATGAGCGTGACCAAATCCTTGCCGGGCTCGATTGCCAGTTGTTTGGTATCGGTCGGCAGAACGGTAGTGATCTTATCGACCTGATACGCATACGTGTCTTTAAGTATTGTGATGTAGAACTTGTCGCCTTTTTTCATAAGGTTCAAGTCCGTGAACAGTTTTGCCGTGGGCAAGCCCCGGTGGCCAGACAGCGCCGCATGAGTGGACGCGCCGCCAACTGGCAGTGAGGTCTGTTTGAGATGTCCGATGCCGGATTGCAACACTTTCTCGGAAGTGCCGTGATAAATCGGCAAGGTCTCATCGAGCTTAGGCACAGTGATGTATCCCATCATGCCGTCACCGTCAATATTGAGCAGACTGTTGTATTCCTCGTCCGTGGATGCGGAATTGACGGCACTGGCAAGAGCGTCGGTCTCTCCTGCATCGTTCTGGGCGAGCTTTTCGTTATAGGCGTGCGCAGCATCCAGCACCTTCTGGTACTGTTCCTGGCTCAATGCTTCAACGCTGGCGTCGTAGTTATTTACGGCGCGGCTGGCGTTGCGCATAATGAGGAAGTTGCTGATCGTCGGATAGAACAGAATGAGCATTCCACCGAGAATGACTAGTAAGGGTAGGATGTTGCGCAGTCGTTTCATCGAGCGTTCTTTTCGCAAGGAAACCGTGTTGTGGGCGTAGCGGGTGTGTGCCCTTCACACCCAAAACACGGTCATGTTCGTCAGGCGTTCTTGCGCTTGAGAGTCCAGGCAACGCCGAGCGCGATGACCAGCACACCAATCACCGTGAAGGCGATGGTACCCATGCCACCAGTTTCAGGCAGGGTAACACCGGACTTGTTCTGGACCGGGATAACACCGTTCGATGCGGACTGGTTGTAGTTGCTGCCATTGTTGTTGTTGTAGGTGATGGCGACGGTGGCATTCGTGGTGTCAGTACCGTCGTTCTGGCCATCAACCTTCACGCCGATGGCGCTGGCGAGCTTGTTGTAGCCGGCCGGCGCTTTGGTCTCGGTGAGCGTGTACTCGCCGTTCTTCAGTCCCTGGAAGACAACCTTACCGTTTGCAGGAGTGATGATAATATCACCTGTCTCACCAGCCTTGGCTACACGGTATACAGCGTTCTGGGTCTCACTATCAGCGACTTTCACGAAGCTAATAGCGGAGCCGTCCTTATGTGCGAGTGTGAACTCAGCGCCAGCAAGTCGAGTAGCGGCATCATCATATTTTTTACCAGTGTACTTATCGACGGTGAAGCCATAAGTGAAGACGCGAACCTTGCTGGGTTCGGACTCACCGGTGCCACTGCTGCTCGGGTTGTTGGAGTACTGAATCGTTGCGGAGTTGGTGTTACCATGACCGCCCACAGCAGCCTTCTCGTTCAACGTGGCCGTGTAGGTGACGGTGATCGTCTTGCCGGCATTGGCCTGCTGCTTGGCCTTGAAGTCCTTCATGGCGACAGTAAGCGTATTGTCGGGGGCCGTAGGAGTGGTGACGGTGTAGTCAGTGCCCACGGTCAGTGGATTAGTCACACCGTCGACCGTAACGGAAGTGACTTGTCCAAAGGTGAGGCCCTTAGACAACGTATCCTTGAAGTTGAAGGTGTAGGTGTCATAGGCGGACATGTCTGGAATGGTGGAGGTCAGGGTGAAGGTCAGGGTATCACCGATCTTCGCGTCGGTGACGTCCTTACCAGTGCTGCCTACCTGTACCTTCTTGTCGACGGTAGGCAGGTCGCCCTTGATGTCGGCAGTCACATTAGCGCGGTCAACGGAAACTAGCGTGGCGTATTGACCACTGGTGTTGGCCAAGGTCGCACCCGGCACAGCGACCACGTAGTAGCCGTAGTCGAGACCAGCGAACGTCGCAGTGTACTTACCGTCCGTGGCATCGTCAGATACCTGAGTGGTCACGCCAGCCGCGATGTTGTTGGCCTTGGTCTGCGCCCAGTTCGATGCCTTGGTAGCGAAAGCAACCAAGTCTTCACCCTGCAGCTTGGATACGTAGTCGTTTGCTTTATCGTTGACGTTCTCGTTGGTAGCACCAGTTAGTCCGGAAGCAGCGGAGTCCTCAAAGAACGGCTTCCACTCGTCAGTCAACGTGTAGGAGACAGCCGTGCCGTCACCGCTCACGGTAGCGGAGAACATCTTGTAGGCGTTCACGGTCTTACCGGCGAACTTCGCGTCAGCAGTGCTGACCGTCAGCGTGGCATTATCCGCTGCGTTGGCCGTGGCGACTGTCGTCGCGGCCAATCCAAATACGGTGGCAATCGCCGCGGCAGCAGCGAAAACCTTTTTCATCAGTGATTTCATTACTGTTCCTTTCCCTAAATGGAAATCTTTTCTGTTTGGCAGGTACGGTTTGTCTATGTGGTCGTCACGCGGCATGGGCACCTCGCTTTCGTATACGGCTGGAACCCGAGCGGACTGTGCCGGATTGAACGCGTTGATTACGCACGTACCAGACCACGCCAGCTCCCATAAGCAGCAAGCCGAACATCAGGAACCACATCGTGCCCGCACCTCCCGTATCCGGAAGCAACGCCGCATTGGTAACAATGGCCACGCGTTCCTTGGTGTTGTAGGAGACCGATACTTGGTATCCGGCCTCCGCGGGCTTGATGGTCTTGGTGGTATCGCCGTCCTTATAGGTCACGGCGGTTTCTTTCACGGTGTACGTGTAGTAACGCACGATGTCCTTGCCGTTGGCATCCTGTCCATCCACGAATGCGACCGGCAGTCCTTGAATCACCTTGCGCCAGGTGTTGCTCCAGGAAGAGGCATCGGAGGAGTCCAACGTCACCGTCCATGGATTCTTCTGCGTCACGGTTGTGCAATCCGCGCCGAAGCATTGAATCGTCTGCGGCGTCACCGTATTGCCACTGCCATCGGTATAGTGCGCGGCGATCTTCAGCTCGACCGACTGCGGCCGTTCGAGGTTGCCGTCCTTCCATACCTTCTGGACGGTCAGGTCAATGGTTCGGCAACCGTCCTTGCCGCACGGGTCCTGGCCGTCGTCCGGTTCGGGGGTGAGTCCGCCGTTGTTGTCGGTCACGGTCGCGTCGAGCATGAGCACGGCCTTGGCCGGGGACTGGTAGGCATCGAGCTTTGTGCTGCTGCCACCAGCCACAGTCACGGCGTCCTTGATGCCGACCCATGTGGTGCCCGCGTCGCCGGATGCACCACTGTGCACAGCGCCGCTGTCGTATGTGTTGACCACGTCGAACAGCTTCACTTCCCAACGATCGAGTCCGGTGTTCAGCGCATCGTCTGCCGTGTTCTTCTGCGAGAAGATCTTGTTGCCGTCCTGTGCGGAGGTGCGGGCCTCACCGGCGTTCGCGGCCGCCTTGCGGTAGATGCGATAGGTGTTGTATGCCTTGCCGCCGTTGCCTTCATCGACCGGTCCGAGGATGTCGCTCATGGTGTTGAAGTCCCATACGGACTTGAGTTTGGTGTTCGAGAACGGGTCGACCAGTCCGCTGGTGCCGCGGATCGTGTCGGCGTAGACCATGTGGTCGTCTGCCAGCACGCCCTCGTCGTTCAGTCCGGCGAAACCGCCCGCGTAGCCTGTGGAAAGGTCTTTCATGCCGTCGGTATCCTGAGTCGCTCCACCACCGAACACGTCATAGCCGCTGGCGATGCCCGTCACGGTGGACTGTTCCACGCGGGTGCGGTTGCCCTTGATGAGTTGGACGGTCAGGTTGCTACCTGACCCATCCATGTCGATGCCGTCCTTGCTGCAGGGCAGTTTGATGACGCTGTCGCCGATGGTGACGATCGCCACGTCGGTCTGCTGCTGGTTTTCGGCGTCGGCCTTGGACAGGGCGACGCTCACCTTCAGCCCGAACAGGTTCACGTACAGCACATCGCCTTCCGAGAGCACCTTGAGGTCGAATACCTTGCCGAAGATAGTCGGGAACCACTTGCCCAAGTCGATGACGCCGACCTGCTGCGCCTTGTCGAGGTACAGGAGCTTGACCAGCGCGTTCACTACTTGCAGGAGCAGTTCCACGAGTACCGAGTTGACCTGCGTATCGACCAGATAGGCGCGGCTGGTTTCGCCGACGAATCCGCCGGCGATCTCGCCGCTGGTGACCTTCTTGAGATTGCCGGCCGTGCAGCCCTTCACTCGGGCCAGGTCCGCGTAGCCGACGAATCCGCCCGCGACCTCGCGCCCGGTGGCCTTGTCGGTGGCTTTGCCGTAATCGTCGCCATGGTGTGTGGCGGTGACGGTGTAGCCGTCCGGGATGCCGGTGACATGCGAATCACCGACATGCGAGCCCCAGATGTCAAGTACGCCGGCCGTGGCACCGAGCAGATTGAGCGCATCCGTGCCGAGCTGTGCATTGTCGGCGGCGACCGTGTCGGATTTGCCGAGGTGCCCGATGAAGCCGCCCACGTAGTTCACGCCGGTCACACTGTTGAGGTTGGTGACGTTGGACTGCTTGACGGAGCCATTGATCAGTCCACCGCCGAAGCCACCGGCCGCACCGGTGTAACGCTTCGAGTCGAGCATGCCCTTCGTGGTGGAATCATGGGCGACGACTTGGATGCCGTCGTTCACGCCGTTGACCTGACCGTCGTAGATGAAGGTGCGGAACGCTTCGAGCACGCCCACGTTGCCGACCTTGAGCAGTTTGAGCAGCAGGTTGGTGTCCTGCTTATCGCCGGCCTCGCCGCCGCCGACGGAAGCGACGCTGGACACATCGGCAAGGCCGAAGAAGCCGCCCGCGTATTGCCCGCCTTCAACGGCACGCAGCCCGGTGACTGTAAGTGCGGCTGGGTCATTGTTCGGATCCGCTTCACTGCCGGTGCCTTTGGCGGAATCCTTGTCACCGAGGATCGAGGCCTGCAGCGAGCCGGCGAAACCGCCGGCGTTCAGGGCATACTTGGTTGTGGTGTTACCCTTATCGTCCTTGGTCTCATATGCGCCGTCGACCGTGTATCCCCATGCCGGGTCATCCGAGCTCACATGCGCACCGCGAATCGTCGTAACCGTGGCCTGCAATACGCTGACCAGACTTGCCGGGGTCGAGACCAGCGAGTCGAGGATTCCTTGCAGGAATCCCTCGGATGCGTTGGTGTCCACATCCGCGACCGCGCCGGCAGTGGCCACGCCGATGAATCCGCCGACGTTGTTGCGGCCTTCCACCTTGCGCAGGTTGGAGACGTTGGCACCGGCCGCCTTGTCAGCAGTGGCCCCATCGGCAAGCTTCTGGCCGTTCTGGTCGAGATCGCCCCAGATCTGGCCGCCGACCGCGAGACCCACGTAGCCACCGGCGTTGCCGGTGCCGTGCGTGATGTCTTCGCCGGTGGCCACGACCTTCATACCCTTGCGGTAGCCGGCCACGCTCGAGGATTTGATGACTGGCACGAATACCTGTGCCACGTCGAGCATCTGACCCAGATCAAGTTTGATGCCTTTGTCGCCGAATAGTTGGATGGAGCCGAACGAGGATGCCGAGCCGGATTCCATCGTGCCCGCGTAGCCACCTGCCGCACGCATGGCGGAGACGGTCTTGACGTCCATCGACTGGCCATCGGTGATCGTGCCGGTGCGCATCAGGCCGACGTGTCCGCCGGCGACGCCGGAATCATGCAGGTTCGCGCCGGTCCGATACTCCGCACGTCCTGCGACGACGTTGAATCCGAAGATGTAGGATTCGAGGAACTTGTCCAGGGAATCCTGGTCGGTAACAGAGCCCGCACCATCAGCCGTGGTCACATCGGTGAATTCCTTGCCATACGCACCGTACTTGCCGATGTTGTCGACCCACGTCTTCCACTGGTCGTAGCTCATATTGCGCAGCGGACCGGTGACCTTCGTGTGCTCCTCAGTCGGGTAGACCACGGACAGCACGCCGGCGAGGTTGCCGGCCTTGATGAGACCGCCGAGCAAGGAGAGCGAACCGCCTTCAGCGGTATCGGCCGCTTCCATGAAGCCGGTGTAGCCGCCGGCGATTTCGGCACCGTATACGCTGCGGATGCGCGCGGCATAGGCTACGCGTTGCGGCCCGTTGTATTTGCCGTCGGTGTTCTCCTGCTTCCATGCTGCGGTGTTGTTGCCCCAGATATGGCCGCCGCGGTTACGTCCCGCATAGCCGCCGGCCATGCCGCGGCGTGTGGTCGTATCCGATGCCGCCTGTGCGCGCACCGCGCCGCCGCACACTGTGGCATCGGTCGAGCTGTTGCGAATCGTCGGCACGAAGTCCTGCACGAGCGAGAGCAGGTTGTCGAGGTTGACGAGCTTCTTGAGCACGCTGCCGTCGCCGAGTACGTTTGCCACGGCTCCCGGCTGCATGGTGCCCACGTAGCCGCCGGCCGAAACCTGGCCGATGATGTATACGAACTCATGCGAGCTGGAGTCCTGGATATGGCCGCCTTCGATGTCTCCGGCGAAGCCGCCGGCCATACCCAGTGGATCGGGCTTGTTGTTGGCGTTCCTATGGTCTGCCGTGCCGGCCAGCACGGAGTATCCGCCGATGCCGCCGGTCACATCGGAATGTTCAATCGTCGAGACGACGACATCCAGCACACTGAGTACATCGTTGAGATTGACGTTCTGGTCGAGCAGGCTCAAGCCGCCGCCCACGGCCGCCGCCGAGCCGATGTCCATTTTGCCGATGTAGCCGCCGGCATACCGAGCGGCGGTGACTGCATACGAGCTGTCTTTGCTCAGATAGGTGTCGTCGATGGATCCGGTGGTTTCCAGATTCTTCGGTGCCTTGACGTCGGTGTGGCGCAGTTGGGTCACGCTGGAATGGGATACCTGCACGCCGGAACCGTAGCCGATGTAGCCGCCGGCGGAACCGGATTGCGTATCGGATTGGTCAAGTCGGGTGGCGGAGACGGTGAAGCCGGGATCGTCCGGGTCGGAAATCTTGTTGCCGCTGGTGGTCTCCACGGTGGTGGCATCGGAATGCACGCCCGCGTAGGAGATGAACGGCACATAGCCCTGCACCACCTGCAGCAGGTTGGCGAGATCCACCGTACCGAATTTGCCGAGCAGGCTCAGGCCGCCGTTGCCAGCCGAAGCGAGTGCGCCGGAAACGACCTTGCCGCCGAAACCGCCTGCGTATGCGCCGCCGGTCACATGGTCGAGGTTGACAACGGCCACGGGGTTGGCTTGAACGCGGGACTGCACGTCTGCCAGCGTTGAGTCGTTCTCGAGATCAGTTTCGGAGAACTGATTGACTTTGCCGCTTTGGAAGTTTCCCGCATAGCCTCCCGCGATATCCCCTTCGACGTAACCGCCGTTGACGTACGTCACGGTGGTATACGTATAGCTTGGAATCAGATACGGCATGGCACCGAGCAGGTCGTTCACGGACAGCAGTCCGCCCTTGATGAGGTTGTCCAACACGCTGGAATCATCGGCGTTGCTAAGTGCGTCAGCGAGGCCACCGGTGGTGGAGAAGCCCACGAAGCCACCCGCGATGCCATCGGATGTGCTGGTATCGGCCGCGACCGACTTGAGGTTCGTCACATGG
The DNA here is from genome assembly GCF_000196555.1 of Bifidobacterium longum subsp. longum JCM 1217. Taxonomy (NCBI): domain Bacteria; kingdom Bacillati; phylum Actinomycetota; class Actinomycetes; order Bifidobacteriales; family Bifidobacteriaceae; genus Bifidobacterium; species Bifidobacterium longum. The sequence continues at coordinate 2,344,979 of NC_015067.1, forward strand.
CTTTCGCGGGTCTTGGTGCTGTTGGCCTGACCGTAGAAACCGCCCGCAGCGTAATCGGTGGTCTCGTTGTTCTCGTTCTTGCCGGTCGCCTTGACCGTGAATCCGTTGGCGATGCCGTTCACATTCGATGAAGTGACTGCAACCGAAGAATATTGGGCAACCGATAGCAGACCGGAAAGCTTGATAAGCCCAAGCACATTGAGCCCGCCGGCACCAACGGCGTCGCCTGGTCCGGAGAAGCCGATGAAACCGCCGGCTTCTCCCTTGGCCGTGACCGTGGCCAGATTGGTAAGGTTCGTGTTGGTCACGTCACCACCGGTGGCGCATCCGATGGCACCGCCCGCATAGTATGAACCGGCCTTCACCGTCAAACCGGATGCCGGAGCGGTGACAGACATGTTCTCCACGGTGAACGCGGCAAACTGGTCGAACTTCTTGAGCGTGGCGATATCGCCAATTTTCACCACACTGTTGAGCAACCCAGCTACCGTTGTCGGTTGCAGATTGCCGGCGATGCCACCCGCGTAGGAGCCCGTGGCCGTGACCGATTCAAGGCCTTCTATGGTGGTGGAGCGCTGCTGGGGGAAGTCACGAGGATTGTTGTACTTCCAGAACGTAAGGTTCTTGAGATGATCCTGTGAGGAGTCGCCGATCACCGTGCCCGAACCTTCGCCCACGAGACCGCCCGCGTAATCGCCACCAGCCTTAACGGTGAGGGAGCCCTTCATCTGCGTGCCGAGAATCACGGAGGGATTCACACCGACGATGGACAGCAGTTCTCCCGCACCACTACCGCTGCCGCTCAGCAATTTGGCCACAGCCTTGGTGAGTTGTTTCAGCAGCGATGCGTTCGCGGCATCGTCCGTGCCGAGTTCCAGGCCCCATCCCACGGAGGCAAATCCGGTGAATCCGCCGGCATGGGATTTATCAGTAGACACGGCAGCCGTGGCTGAAATCGTATTATTGACCGCGTAGGCATTGGCCATCGCGCCGCTAAATCCACCGGCATAGTCCGTGGCAGATACAGTGACCTTGCCATCGCCGTCGACGGTCAGGTTGCTGTTCTCGATGAGGCTCTGCGGACGCAGCGCAGACAGCAAATCAATACCAAGCGAATCGAGCAGACCACCCACGTTGCCGTTGCGGCTTACTCCGGCGAAGCCACCGGCGTATTGCGTTGCCTGCACGGTGAAACCATTCGTGCTCGTCACCGAAGAGTTCTCAATGATTGCACCAATCTGCGCACCGACGAAGCCGCCGGCCTGCGGGTTGTCCTTGTTGCCGATCACCACGTTCTTTTTGAACCCGTTCACCGAACTGTTCGAGATAACCGGGTTGTAGTAGCCAACCGGAATCAAGGCATTCAGCCCGAGCGTGCCGGACAGCAACCAGTCCACCAGATCGCCCAGCCCGAGGAATGGGATGACACCCAAGATCTTCGAGAGTACATTGGTGAGCGTTCCCACGATGCCGGAGACCGCATCGTATCGGGTTGCGCCCTCAACATATCCCACGAAACCACCGGTCATACGGCTTACGCTGGATACCGAAACATCCGCCACTTCACAATCCGTGACCTTGGCATCGCCGTAAATACGGCCGGCGAACGCACCCGTGGCGAGATTGGAGGGATTGTCTTTGTGCAGGGTGAGCAGACCTCGAAGATTGAGGCCAAGATCTACTTGTCCGAATGTCAGCAGTTTCAACGCCTTAAGCAGAAGATCCAAAAGTCCACCCACTGCCGAAGTGAGCATACCGAGCAAGGTCGCCGGAATATACGATTCACTCGTATGATTCGCCACCGACACATCCTGCAGCTTGAGGTTCGACACCACGGCCGTACCGGCGCTGCCCAGACTGTTGCTGTTCATCACGGTCTTGTTCGTGATCGAGGCGAAGAAGCCGATGCCCTGCTGCTTGCTGACATCCAGCTGGTCGCCTTTGACATTAGAGACCATATCTTTCTGATTGACGACCACATGGCTGATGACCGGCCGAGCTGCGGTAGCGTGAACCACGCTTGCGCCATCGGCACCAACAGCCTTCCACAGGCTGGCTGCGGTGTCGCCGTCATTGGAGACCGCACCGAGCATAGTGCCGGAGAACATGAGCGGAGTCCACTCGGTGTTGTTGGTATCTGCCGCGTTCTTGGACAGGTCGATGTCACGGAAGATCAGGTAGTTGGCGTCTGCGGAATAGGTCAGGCCGGTGTTGGCAGCGGAGTAGTCCGTTTGCGTGCCATCAGCACCCACGCCGTAATACTTGATGCGGGTATTACCAGCGTCCACTTTCGTACGACATATCGCCAGCGAATTGTCATAGTCGGAGGCATCAGCATCGCGCAAAGTATCTGAATCGGAGAGATCGGCGTCACCGGCGTATTCGGAAGACGGCGTGCCGTCCACCCACTGATAATTGGGTCCTTGTCGCATGCAAGTCTGCGTGACCTTGTTGATGCGGCCAATAACCTTCTTGCCGGAACCAATCGCACGCAGCTGCTGCTCGTTACCAATCAGGATGTAGGTCTTGCCGTTGATCTCCTTGGTGACCTGACCCTCAAAGTCACGGCCGCCAAGCGCCGTCGCGGCGACCTGCACATTGGCCTTCGCCGGCGATTGATCCGTCGCATTTGAGGAATCGTTCTTGGCATCTTGAGAAGAAGCATCGTTTGGAGCCTGCGTTTGGGCTCCATCATTGGCGGAATTGCCAGCGGCAGCTTCTGCTGAGTCGTCCGCCTTATTGTCTGTCGCACCATTTGAGGATTCGGAAGAATCACCAGTAGTAGAAGATGAAGGAGATGAATCCTGCTGTGCGTCTTGATTCGTTTCGGAAGGTGTTGGCGCACCGTTTGATGTATTGGCCTCTTCTGACGTCTTATCGTCAACGTTGACATTGCGAGCAGAAGGAGCAGCTACGACAGTATTACCCCCCCCTCCTCAGAAATTACGGCATTAGGAGAGCTACTCACATCGTCTATATTCTGAGCATATGCTGCAGGCACCATGCACACGATGGACAAGGAAACAGCAATAACCGAAGCAAGGCAACGCTTCAAGGCATGGCTCTGCCGTCCAGATTCCTGTTCTGTTCCTCCGTTAAACCCGCAACGGACGAACTTCAATTTCGAGCTCACTGTTTCCCCTCATAGATTCGCAATCCTCTTTTCGGGGGTTACTGCATATAATCATACCCCCTTTCTAGGAAAAAGTTGTCGAAAAACTAGAAAATGTTCATTTGCGGGGCCAGTTAGCGTACGTTTTCTAGGCAAAAAGAAAAGCCCCGCAGCTATGCAGGGCTTTTCCAACGAGGTCATAAGAGAGGAAGAGAATAACCTCGTTTAATGGTTGACGAAGCGATTAGACCTCGCCAAGTATCTATTAGTTCAGACGCAGCTCAGTCGACGGAGCGAACAGGTGCATCTTGGCCGGGTCGATCTTGATCTTGACGGTCGCGCCAACCTTCGGCAGCGCACGCGGATTCACACGAATCGTGGTGAGCTTGTTCTGGTCGGACATGACCTGGGCAGCCTCAGCTGCGGAGCCATCGGTGATGATGTTGCCGTAGATGTAGCCATCGGAGCCCAGATCCTCGACGTTCACAACCTTCAGGGAGAAGGCGTTCGGGTCGTCAGCCGGGGCCAGACCAGCGTCCTCAGGACGGAAGCCGACCACGATCTGGCCGTTGTCTTCGGCGGTGAGCTTGTTGACGGCCTCAGCCGGCAGGTCCACGGTGTCCTCACCGATCTTCGCCTTGCCGTTGACCACCGGGTGGGTGTTCAGGTTCATCGACGGGGAGCCGATGAAGCCGGCGACGAAGACGTTGGCCGGACGATCGTACAGCTCAGTCGGGGCGCCGACCTGCTGCAGGATACCGAGCTTGATGACGGCGATGCGATCGCCCATCGTCAGGGCCTCGGTCTGATCGTGGGTCACGTACAGGGTGGTGACACCCAGCTGGCGCTGCAGAGCAGCGATCTGGGTACGGGTCTGGACACGGAGCTTGGCGTCGAGGTTGGACAGCGGCTCATCCATGAGGAAGACCTTCGGCTCACGGACGATTGCACGACCCATGGCCACACGCTGACGCTGACCACCGGACAGAGCCTTCGGCTTGCGGTCGAGGTACTCGGTCAGGTCGAGAATCTCAGCGGCCTTCTCGACGCGCTTGCGAATCTCGTCCTTCGGAGTGCCGGCGATCTTCAGGGCGAAGCCCATGTTGTCGGCAACGGTCATGTGCGGGTACAGAGCGTAGTTCTGGAACACCATTGCGATGTCGCGGTCCTTCGGCTGCATCGTGGTGACATCCTTGCCACCAATGAGGATGCGGCCCTTGTTGACCTCTTCCAGGCCGGCGAGCATACGAAGGGTCGTAGACTTACCACAGCCAGAAGGGCCGACGAGGACGAGGAACTCGCCATCCTTGATATCAAGATTCAGATCATCCACGGAGGGCTTATCGTTGCCCGGGTAGATACGAGTGACGTGGTCGAAAACGACTTCTGCCATAATTACTAATCCTTTCAGAGGCAGGTACGTGCCTCACGATCCGTTGTAAAGGGATTTGTTCTTTACTGTGCTTCCGCCCTCGCCACCGACGTACAACTTTGCTTTCGGAAACTGCAAGCTTCAGCGTTTACTTTTTTCCGGTTCAGTGAAGGTTCTCTTCGTTGAGCCGAGAACTACTATACACGGACCGTGGACCAAGGCAAGTGGCGTGTCTGAAATGTAGTTAACTTTATGGACGTTTCTGGGGGTGTTGTGTGGTTCGGCCCATGACACGCCTGTTTCTCGAACGTGCGAACCGGCACGCCCGACGTAGAGCAGGTCTGCTCTTCCCGGACTGATGGATTCCATCAGTCGCCGACTAATGCGACACAGACTCGAAGGTGACGCCGTTGCGGGCGGCTTTGCGCTCGGCCTTGCGCTCCTCGGCGTCTTCGATGCGCTGGATGCGCAGCTGGCGCCAGTCCTCGCGCATGTCGCGGAAACGGTCGGCCAGCGTTACGTCATCGTTCTCGGCATCGCCATCAGTACTGCTGCCATCGGCCTTACCGAACGTGCCATCGGCCACCTTGGCGATGCCCAGCTTGAGCAGTCCGAGCAACTCACGCAACGTTTCCGGTACGGGCTCATCGCCCTCATCGGCGGACTTGGTCAGGCCCTCGATGCGGCGACGAAGCGCGTCGGCGTCCTCGGGATCGATCTTGAGCCCGGCGATCAGCGACTGGCGCATGGTCTCGTAATCGAGGTTGGCAAAAAAATTCAGCTGTTGCAGCGTCATGAAGCCCTTGAGCTCGGGGAATCGGTGGACGATGTATTCCTCGCGGTCGTCGGCGGCGCGGGTCCAGTCGCGGGTGAGCTGCGGATCCCAGCTGGCGGTAATCGACCCCTCGCGCATGCGGTAGTGGTACAGCGCCTTGGGCAGACGGACCACGCGCGTGGCCTCGCCGATCACGTTGCAGATACGGGAGAGATCCTCGATTTTGCGACCCACCGGGAAGGAGAATCCGGTGCCCTGATAGGTGGAGGCGGGTGCCAGGAAGGCCCAGAAATAGCCGTCAATCTCAGCCTTGACTTGCTTTTTGATGACCTCGACCGGGGTCAGGACCTGCACCTCGGTGAAGTCGTTGTGGCGATAGTTGGACAGCAGCGGCTTGTTGTTCTCGGAGATGGTGTCGAACTGGAACATCACGAGGTCGGCGTCATACTCGCGCATGGCGTTCAGGCAGTCCTCCACCAACGTGGGTGCCACGGTGTCGTCGGAATCGGCGAAGTATATGTACGCGCCGATAGCCTCAGCGATACCGGAGTTGCGGGCGTCGGACAGGCCGCCGTTGGGCTTGTGAATCACGCGTATGCGCGGGTCGCGGGCGGCCCAGGCGTCGCACATGGCCGGGCAATTGTCGGGCGAGCCGTCGTCGACCAGCAGAATCTCCAGATTGGCGTACGTCTGCGCGGCAACAGACGCCACGCATTCGTCGAGGAACTTCTCGACCTTATATACCGGGATGATGATGCTGACCAACGGCTCCTGTTCCATATCTCCAGCGTAGCGCCGCCGTGCGAACGCGGCGGCGCTGCGGGTTCGCGGACCGCGAAACCCTTAGAAGTCCCAGTCGTCGTCATCGGTTTCTTCGGCTTTGCCCATCACGTAGGAGGAGCCGGAGCCGGAGAAGAAGTCGTGGTTTTCGTCGGCGTTCGGGCTCAGGGCGGCCAGGATCGCGGGGTTCACATCGCAAATCTCAGCCGGGAACAAAGCCGGGTAACCGAGGTTCATCAGCGCCTTGTTGCCGTTGTAGCGCAGGAACTTCTCGACGTCATCGGTCAGGCCCACGCGATCGTACAGCGACTGGGTGTACTCCACCTCGTTGTCGTACAGCTCGTTGAGCAGGTCGTACGTGTAGTCCTGCAGATCCAGGCGCTCGGCATCGCTCAGCTGGGCGATGCCCTTCTGGTACTTGTAGCCGATGTAGTAGCCGTGGACGGCCTCATCGCGGATAATCAGACGAATCACGTCGGCGGTGTTCGTCAGCTTGGCGTGCGCGGAGAAGTACATCGGCAGATAGAAGCCGGAGTAGAAGAGGAACGATTCGAGCAGGGTGGAGGCCACCTTGCGCTTGTACGGGTTGTCGCCCTCGTAATAGTCGAGCACGATCTCCGCCTTCTTCTGCAGGAACTCATTGTTCTCGCTCCAGTCGAATGCGGCATCGATCTGCTCGGTGGAGCACAGGGTGGAGAAGATGGACGAGTAGCTTTTGGCGTGCACGGATTCCATGAAGGCGATGTTGGTGTACACGGCCTCCTCGTGCGGGGTGAGCGCGTCCGGAATCAGGGAGACGGCGCCGACCGTGCCCTGGATGGTGTCAAGCAGGGTCAGGCCGGTGAAGACGCGCATGGTGAGCGTGTGCTCGTCCTCGGTCATCTTCTGCCAGCTGGGGATGTCGTTGGAGACGGGAACTTTTTCGGGCAGCCAGAAGTTGCCGGTCAGGCGGTCCCAGACCTCAAGGTCTTTCTCGTCTTCGAGGCGGTTCCAGTTGGTTGCGGAGACGCGGTCGATGAGTTTCAGCGGTTTGCGCGGAATGGAGATAGGTGCCATGAGTAGTGTTCCTTTTACTCGTTGTCGTTATCGTCGTTGGATTTGTTTTCGAACTCCTCCGGCGCGGTCAGCCGGAGCAGTGCTCTATAGACGGTTCGTGACATTGTTGGTTCCTTAGATGGTGGAGCCCCCCTCAGTCCGCTTCGCGGCCAGCTCCCCTCTCTGAGGGGAGCTGTCGGCGTTAGCCGAGTGAGGGGAGTAACAACGGCTCTCTGGTTGTTCAATGCGTGCGGAGACCGCCGTCTGAGGCCGAAGGCGTACGAAGGTACGTCGAGTGCCGAAGAAAGGCGGTATACGCTCCCTCGAACGATCAGAGCATGCAGGAGACGCAGCCTTGGACCTCAGTGCCTTCCAGGGCTTGCTGGCGGATGCGGATGTAGTAGAGGGTTTTGATGCCCTTGCGCCAGGCGTAGATCTGGGCCTTATTGAGGTCGCGGGTGGTGGCGGTGTCCGGGAAGAACAGCGTCAGCGACAGTCCCTGATCCACGTGCTGGGTGGCCTCGGCGTACGTGTCGACGATGGCCTTCCAGCCGATCTCGTAGGCGTCCTTGTAGTACCCGAGGTTGTCGTTGGTCATGTAGGCGGCCGGGTAGTACACGCGCCCGATCTTGCCTTCCTTGCGAATCTCGATCTTGGAGGCGATCGGGTGAATCGAGCTCGTGGAATGGTTGATGTACGAGATCGAGCCGGTGGGCGGCACGGCCTGCAGGTTCTGGTTGTAGATGCCGTCCTTCAGAATCGCGTCGCGCAGGGCCTCCCAGTCGGCCGCAGTCGGGATCGCGATGCCGTACTGTTCGAACAGCGCACGGACCCGTTCGGTGCGCGGAGTGAGCGAACGACGACCATCGGTGTACTTGTCGAAGTAGTTGCCCTGGCCGGCCGGCTTGGCGTAGTCGCTCGTAGCGAAGCTGGCGAACGTGCGGCCATGCTCCACGGCGAGCGCGTGCGAGGCACGGTAGGCGTGGTAGGCCACGGTCATGAAGTACATGTCGGTGAAGTCGAGGCCCTCTTCAGAACCGTACTGGATGCCTTCGCGGGCCAGGAAGCCGTGCAGGTTCATCTGGCCGAGACCGATGGCGTGGCCCTCCTCATTGGCGCGGCGAATCGAAGGCACCGCGTTGATGCTGGTGTGCTCGGCCACCGAGGTGAGTGCGCGGATCGCCGTCTCCACCGTGTGGCCCAAGCCGCCATCCATCGCCTTAGCGATGTTGAGCGAACCTAGATTGCAGGAGATGTCGCGGCCGACATGCGCATACGTGAGGTCCTCGTTGTATGCGCTCGGCTCCTGAACCTGCAGGATTTCCGAGCACAGGTTGGACATGGTCACGCGACCTTCGATCGGGTTCGCGCGGTTGACCGTGTCCTCGAACACGATGTACGGGTAGCCGGATTCGAACTGCAGTTCGGCGATGGTGGTGAAGAACTTACGGGCGTCGATGTAGGTCTTCTTGATGCGGTCGTCGGCCACCATCTCGTCATAATGCTCGGTAACGGAGATGTCGGCGAACGGCTTGCCGTACACGCGCTCCACGTCGTACGGGCTGAACAGGGCCATCTGGGCCTTCTGTTTGGCCAGTTCGAACGTGATGTCCGGAATCACCACGCCAAGAGCCAGCGACTTGATGCGGATCTTCTCGTCCGCGTTCTCTCGCTTGGTATCCAGGAAGCGCAGGATATCAGGGTGGTGGGCGTTGAGGTACACCGCGCCCGCGCCCTGACGTGCGCCGAGCTGGTTGGCATAGGAGAAGGAGTCCTCCAGCAGCTTCATGACCGGAATCACGCCGCTGGACTGGTTCTCGATGTGCTTGATCGGGGCGCCGAGCTCGCGCAGGTTGCTCAGCAGCAGGGCCACGCCACCGCCGCGCTTGGAGAGCTGGAGGGCCGCGTTGATGCCGCGCGAAATCGACTCCATGTTGTCTTCGATGCGCACCAGGAAGCAGCTGACCGGTTCGCCACGCTGGGCCTTGCCGAGATTCAGGAAGGTCGGGGTGGCGGGCTGGAAGCGGCCGGCAAGCATTTCGTCGGCGTATTCGATGGCCTGCTGCTCATTGCCGGCGGCGAGCTCCAGGGCCACAGCGGCGCAACGCTGCGGGAAGTCCTCAAGATAGAGGCGACCATCGAACGTCTTGAGCGCGTAGGACGTGTAGAACTTGAACGCACCAAGGAAAGTGCCGAACTCAAAGCCGGCGGATTCCACGTGCTCGTAGATGCGGTCGAGGAATTCAGCGGAGTACTGGTTGAAGACCGCAGGGTTGTAGTACTGGTTGCTGATCAGGTATTCGAGACGCTCGGCGGCGGAGGCGAACCGCTTGCTGTTGGTGGCCACGTGCCCTGTCACGTATTCGCGTTCGGCGGCCTTGTCTTTGTCGAACTGGATCTTGCCGTCGGCGTCATAGAGGTTGAGCATCGCGTTGAGCGCGTGGTAATCGTGCGCCGGGTCGTACTGTTCCGCTGCGGTGTCGGCAGTATTGTCGAGCGGCAGGCCGGTGGCGGTGAGGTCAGTCATTGGAAATCCTTGGAATATGGCAGAAGTGTGTTTACTCAGACAGTTGCTCCCCTCAGTCAACTTCGTTGACAGCTCCCCTCGGAGAGGGGAGCCAATACCTCGAGGGGGTCAAGATTTACTGTTCGGTGAAGAAGCGGACGAGGCCGTTTCGCACGGCGGCAGTGTCTTCCGGGGTGCCCATGAGTTCGTAACGGTAGAGGTAGGGCACCTTGCATTTGGCGGCGATGATGTCTCCGGCGGCACAGTAGGCCTCACCGAAATTGGTGTTGCCTGAGGCGATGACGCCGCGAATCCACTCGCGGTTGGCTGGATCGTTGAGGAAGCGTTTGACCTGAATCGGCACTGCTTTCTTGACCACGCCGCCGCCATAGGTGGGCACCATGATGACGTACGGTTCGCGGACGTTTAGCGCCGGGGCGGCGGCCCGCAACGGGATGCGGTAGACGTTGATGCCTTCGTCCTGCAAACGGCATCCGGCCACGAACCGTGCGGTGTTTTCGGAGGCCGACGAGAAGTAGACCAATGCGCCGATCGTCTTGCCTTCGGCCGCGAATTCGGGCTGGCTCAGACTCACGCGGACACCGTGGCGGCGGCGCGGTTGTCGGCGGCCACCTGCTGGGCGACTTCGCGAATCAGGTCGGGGCGGTAGCCGGTCCAGGAGTTGTCCGGCGTGATGACCACCGGAGCCTGCTGGAAACCGGCGGCCTGCAGCTGCTCAAGGGTGGAGGGGTTCTGCGTCAGGTCCACGGTTTCAAACGGCACACCCAGCTTGGTGAGCTGGCGCTTGGTGGCATCGCACTGCGGGCAATGCGGCTTGGTGAACACGGTGACGGTCATGGCGACTCCCCTTGATGTGGTTCTGATGAACAGTGAAGCGAAGGCCATATTACAGCGGTGTGATTTGAAATCAAGGCACTATATGTAGTGGCGCGTGTCACATAACAAACCTAGATATAGGGTTTTTCATTGATATTCCGCCATTCCCATGCACCCCCGAAAATCGGCGTGCAGCGACCCGCCCAATCACATGTGGCATTGTTCACATTTGCGTTTGAACCGCTCTTCGACTGATCCTCAACCGCCCTGCAACCGCCATCTTGAGTTTCGAGGGGCTGTTTTGACCCTTTCCGGAGATCTATCTCCGTTTCGAGGGGCTGGTACTCAAGTAAGCGCATCCCCAAAATGGCGGAATGACGGTGGGGCGAAGCCGTTTATACCCGTGTTCTAGCGGGCCACCAGCCCCTCGAAACGGGAGTAAACCTCTACGGAAGGCCAAATCAGCCCCTCGAAGCGGAGAACGGATACCTCGGCACCCCGTGTGGAGCCAGAAGGCCCGGCCGGATGTCCAAACGAGCATCCGGCCAGGCCTTAAAAGTAGTTGTTCAGTTATCAGAATCGATGCGGCGCGATACTACTCCGCGTCTTTACGGCTCCAACAGATCTTCGATGCGGCAGCCAAGCGTGCGGGCCAAAGCGAGCACGGTGGAGACGGCAGCTTTGCCAAGGTCTTTGCGGCGCTGCTCGTACATTTGGATGGAGCGCAGGGTAACGCCGGAGCGGCGGGCCAGCCCGGATTGGCTGAGTCCGGCGCGCACGCGGATCGTGTGCAGCCGGGAGTCGCCCTCGGTGCGATTATGGGCGGCCCGCTCGTCGTACACGTCGACGAATCGGCTTTCGTCGGCTTCGTGCAAAGCCGGGTAAAGTCGCACGATATCGCCGAGCGACAGCACATCGAGAATGTCCGAGAACCGCACTCCCCTGGCCCATTGGCAGTATGCGAGTACCCATCCGGCCCAGTATTCGGGTGTTGAGCCGGCGCGCAGTGCGGCTGGCGGCATATCGAGAATGCGCGCCCAACCGGTTTGCCGCATGATTTCGGCCACCAGCTCCTCGCCGGACATGCCACACACGTATTTGGGCGTGCCTCGCCCGAAAAGCGCGGCCGCCTCGGAGGTGGCGAAGAAGTCCATGAATAGGCCGACCGGCAACCCGCAATCGTTCAGCGCATAATCGAAGGCGCCGGCCAAGTTGGCCATGGCGTCCGGCAAGTATGTCTCATCGTAGGCGGTGATCATCGTTGGTCACTTTCTCACGGATGATGTCGCGCATGAACAGGCCGTCGAGATCGGCTTCAGCGCTGTTGCGACGGTAAGCTTCACGAGCCGTGCGGTCGCGCTCGTTGCGCAATACGTGGTAGGTCGAAGCGCGGGCGATTTCGCAGCCTTGGAACCGCAGCGCCGCGAATGCCTGAGGACTGGTGAGTACGATCTGCTTGCCGAGCTCACCCAACCGCATCGCCTCGGCGAGTTGGTCGAGGGAAATCGCGTTATTGACAAAAGCGCGGGCGAACGAGAAATACGAATCGTCGGCACGATATCCGACGATGACGTCAGACTGACTGGTATCCGGCAGAGACACTTGTTTCAGATATTCGATGCCTTGCGCGGCGACGGTGGTGGTCGGCTGGAAACGACGGTTTTCGACCAGCAGGGCCAACCAGTTCAGGATGGTGTAGGGCAACTGGGACAGGTCCAGGAAGGTGAGCCCGTTGGTGGCCAATGTGTACCGATTCGCGAAACCGTCATCCAGTCCCGCGCACGCCCATTCCTTGGCCAGCTCGACGCTGCGCGTGCAATAGAATCCGCGGCCATAATCGTTGTTCGGCTTGACCAGCCCGTATTCAGGATGCTTGATGACATGCGAAGAGCCATGCCACAGTTCGATCGATGCGGTCTCCATTGGCCGGCTCCTTCTCTCTCTCCTTACATATTCTTGATTATATCACTGTGGTGATAGTCATAAGGGAAATACGAGATGAAAAATACCGCTGTATACGTTCGTACACAACGTGAAATGTATACGAACGTATACAACACTGATGTCCGGAGTCATGCTCCGCAGTGGCGCAGCGGACGCGCCACTGCAATCGGAATATGGGACTGAAGACGTGGAAGAAGTGGACGGACTGGCCGCTGATGGTGCTGTCCGTGGTGTTTCTGGTGGTGTATTCGTGGGAAATTCTCTCCCGCACGCATATCGCGCTGTGTGAAACCGTCATCAACGTGATCTGGGTGGTGTTCGTCGTCGATTATGTGGTCTCGCTGTGGTTGGCCGACGATCGCTGGCGGTGGTTCAAGCACAACCTGTTCACGCTGCTGACCATCGCGCTGCCGATGCTCCGGCCCTTGCGACTGTTGCGTTTGCTGACCGTGCTGCACGTGCTGAACCGCACCTCCGGCATGGCGGTGCGCGGGCGCATCACCGTATACGCGGTCGGCGCGGTGGGAATGCTCATGTACGTGGGCGCGCTGGCCGTGTATTCCGTGGAGCGCGGGGCGTCCGGATCCACGATCACCGACTTCGGCACGGCGTTGTGGTGGGCGTTCGTGACCGTGACCACCGTGGGATATGGCGACTTCTCGCCGGTCACCTTCCAAGGCAAGATCATTGCGGTGGTGCTGATGTTCACCGGCATCGCGTTGATCGGTATTGTGACGGCCACGCTGGCCTCGTGGATCGTGGATCAGGTCAATCTGGAGACGGATCGGCGCGAGGACGCTCGGGAGAAGGAAGTGGCCAAGGAAGCCGCGCAAGAGGCTATTGCGACATCAGCCAATCCCGAAATCGACCTATTGCGCGAGGAAGTGCGTGAGCTGACCGCTACGGTAGCCGGTCTGCGCACCGAACTTGAGCGACGTTGATTGGCGAAGCGGGACAAACAACGATTCTGCCAAGAAGGTCCGCGTCAGTTGTTGTCACCGCGGATTGCGGCAGAATCATTGTCGCCACGGCTGTTTTCTTCAGTCGGCTCAACCCAACTTTTGATAATTTTTATTTTTTTGATATTTTTGATAATTTTTATTTTAGGTTGATTCAGCGAGGAGGCGGTCCACATGAAGGCAAAGGAAAACCCATTCAAGCCAACGGCAGGAGGGGAACCGCCCCTGCTCATCGGCCGAGGCAAAGTTATCCGCGATTTCGAGAAAGGTCTCGATAACGGAGTCGGTGCCCCAGGGCGCATTATGCTCGTCACCGGCGCTCGTGGAACCGGAAAAACCGTGATGCTCACTGTGTTCGGAGACCGGGCCAAAGCGCGCAGATGGGATGTCATCGAAGAAACGGCCTCTGCCGGACTATGCGAACGCCTTGTTGATGCCTTACGAACCGGGCGAGGGGCCCTTGACCACCTCACTATCCGACCATCGTTGACTTTTGCTGGAGCGGGCATCGGCCTCGGAGAAGCCGAACTATCCCCGAAGCGTATGCCCGAAACGTTGAGAAGTGCCATTGCCGGACGGTTGGATGCGCTTGAGAAGCGCCATGCTGGGTTGCTTATCACCATTGATGAGACTCAAGCGGCTGAGCGATCCGACATGATTGCCATCGCCACTGCCATACAGCATCAAATCAGGGAACGACGCAATATCGCCATCGTGTTCGCCGGTCTCCCACAGATGATTTCTGATTTGTTCAATGACGAAGTCATCACGTTCCTACGTCGCGCGAAAACGAACATACTCACAGATATTCCTCTTGATGAAGTGCGCGATGCTTTCGCCACAACATTCCGCGCCTCCGGCATGTCCATCACCGACGCTCAATTAAGCACTGCAGCCAATGTGACAGCCGGATACCCCTATATGATTCAACTGGTTGGCTACCATATCTGGGATGCCGCAGACATGCGGGACTCGGATACCATCATCGACGCTGATGTTACGGCAGGTATCGAGGAAGCACGTATTGACCTTGATAACGCCGTGTGCATCCCGGAGTTGCAAGGCTTATCCAAAAACGACCGTGAGTATCTCGAAGCCATGGCAGCGTCAGATGGTCCCTCTCCCACCGTGAATGTTGCACAGCGCATGGGCAAAACGCCTAACTATGCCGCCACCTACCGCAAACGCCTCCTTGACGCCTTCGTTATCCGCGAAACAGAACGAGGCGAAGTCGATTTTGCCGTGCCCTTCCTGCGCGAATACTTGCGTCGGAATCAGTAATCGGCACAATGCACAGTATCGATATATTCCGTTCCATATAATGACTTTTCGCATTCAGATACACAATGGACGGCCTGTTGAGTAGCACTCAGCAGGCCGTCCATTCTATTTAGCTATTCAGTTATCGGAGACACACCTCAGGCCTTGACCGGAGCGTCAGCGGGAGCCGATGCCGCCGCGGCCAGTTTGCGGCGCTTGAGGTACTTCATGATGGTCAGGACCATGCCGCGGAAGCCCCACTCGCCACGCAGGACAGTGTTGAGCAGTCCGGAGTGGGAACCGCCCCACTCCATACCGATGTAGTTGAAGGCGCTCATCACGGCACCCGCGCCGCCCTGCTTGACGCTCATCTCGAAGGGCTTCAGGTAGATCTCGCGAATCGACTGCTCGTTGGCCCAGGTGGCGAGCTCGCTCAGTCGGTTGGTCTCCTGGTCGTTCAGCGCGAAGTGCTTCATGAAGGCGTACACGCCCTTGGCCTGAGCGCCAGCGACCTGCTGGGAGGCCATCACGCCGAACAGGTAGCCGTCTTCGGAGAAGTATTCGAAGGTACGACCGGCGAAGTCGCGGCATTCGAATCTGATATCGTTATCGATTCGATCAGCGGCTCACGATACTGCCCTTGCATCGCTGTGCCACTGTTGAATGTGCCCGGCTGGCTCACCTTTGGGTCACCGCCGACACATCCTTGATGCCAATGGTTATAGAGTCGCAAATTCACGACTGGCGCACCTGCCCACGCACCTATCCTGTCATTTCGAGCGCATAATTTGCTACCACATCCGGTCAGGGCAATCGACCTTAATGGCGTAAACGGCACTTCTCAATACGTAAACGGCATTTATTCTTGGCTCCCCTCTCAGAGAGGGGAGCCAAGAAATATCAAGCTCGGCCTCCCAGGAGAGAGCCAGAATAATGCACCAGCAAGGCATTAGGATGGAGGGCATGAGCGATTTGAACGCGTTGAATCTTGAGCCCGGCGAAGTGGTTGGTGGGTATACGCTGATCTCCCGGCTCGGCTCAGGAGCTATGGGGTCGGTGTGGCGGGTGCGCGACGACGGCGGCACCACCTATGCCATGAAGATTCTGCGCGACTCCCTGACCGACGAGTCAGTGGCAGGCTCCGGCTCTGCGTCCACGGCCCTGCACGACCCCGACCTCAAGCCCGATGTCACGCCGCGCGAGCGCCTGCGGCGCGAGGCCATGGCCTTGAAGAAGATCAATCATCCGGGTGTGTGCGGCATCGTGGATATGGAACTCGACGATACGTTGGCGTTCATCGTCACTGAACTCATCGAGGGCAAGAATCTTAAGGATGATGTGGCCGCCAATGGCCGGTATGTGGGCGACGATCTGGAACGCTTGGCCCGCAAGCTCATCGAAGCCACCAAAGCCGTACATGCGGCCGGCATCGTCCATCGCGACATCAAACCCACCAATGTGATGGTGTCGGCCGCCGGACCGGTATTGGTCGATTTCGGTATCGCGATGGGCGAGGGCGAAAGTCACGTGACCCGCACCGGCCTAGTGATGGGTACACCCGGATTCATCGCACCCGAGATTATTGACGGTGCCGAATCCGACGACGCCACCGATTGGTGGTCGGTGGCGTCCGTGCTCGCTTTTGCCGCAACCGGCGCGCCTGTGTTCGGCACCAAGCCGATGATGGCGGTACTTGAGCGCGAGGCCTCGGGCAACGCGAATCTTTCCGGACTACCGGCCGGCACATTGGCTGCCTTCCGTTCTGCACTGGACCCGGATCGCAGGGATCGTTGCACGCCGGATCAATTGCTGAATGCCATCGCCTTGGATGCGTTGAATCCCAACGCTTGGCAGGGCGAGCAGGCGGGACCGTTCGCCGCGGGAGCCGTGGCTGGACAACCGGCTGCGATCGTTGCCGAAGCCGCGGAGGCGATGCCCCCTTTTGGCGCGGCCGGCGGCGTTGACCGCAATAATCCCCGAACCATCTGGCGCGCGGCCGAGGAAGCCGCTGAGGCTCCCACCATGGCCGTGTTCTCCGGCAATAAGGGCGATAACGGCGATGGCGAAACCGCCGTATTCTCGCCGGCTGGCGCCGCTACCGCCACGCTGCCCTTAGCCGATATGCCGCCACGTCCGCCGGCCGGTGCGGAGCAGGCCACGCAACTGTTGCCCGACGCTGCTGCCGATTTCACCGACGACGCCGGCACGCAGGTACTCACCGGCGCGACCACACCGATGCCGGACCAAACCACGCCGCTGGCCGAGCGCACCACCGTACTCCCCACGCCGCAGCCGTCATCATTCCCCCCGTCCGGCACCGCCCAGAGCAGCTGGGATCCCGCAAGCAACCAGCCCACAGCGGTGGACCCCGCCATTCGCCCGGCATTGCAGCGCATCATCGACCAAACCGCCCAAGCGGCCCCCACCGAAACCATGGTCCAAAATCCTCCCATGCCCAATCCGGTGGACGTGAAGCGAGGGGAATATCTGCAGCGCGGCACCCTGCCATTGATCCTGCTGGCGGCGCCGCTGGCGGCACTGGCGGCAAATGCTCCGCTCGTGGCCATCATCGCGGCCACTGCGTTGTTGTGGCTACTGCTCACCCTGGCCTATAACACCGAACCCCAGCTTGAGCGCGAGGGCAAACGCGGCGGCGAGCGCAAAAACTCCGATTCGTGGATTCGCGTGGCGACTTTTCCTTGGCATCTGGTCAAAGCCCTGCTGCTGGCCATTCCCCGCATACTGCTGCTAGTCATCATCTATATGGCGGGAACCGCCGTGGCCACCGCGGCTCTGGCACTGCCCGTTCACACCATCTCCTGGTATTTCACCGCGGATTGGGGTATTCCGGTGCCGTTGCTCAATGATGTGCCGTTCTCCGCTTCCGGGCTGGCGCTGGGCGGTTTCATGGCCATCGGCTGGCTGGTCACTGTGTTCGCCCCACAGTCGATGATGATTCGGCTGGGGGGCGGCGTACTGCGCGGGCTCAAACACAGTCGCCCGGCGGGCGCCCCATCCACCGAAGTGGGTGGGGCTCCACCTGCTCCAGTGGCGCCGGCGCCCAAGGGCGGCGGGCGCGGCACCGTGCTGTTCACCATATGGGCCATCATCACCGTGGCCTTGTGCGCGATGCCGATTCTGGGCATGCCGATCAACTGGATGCCGTTCGCCTAGAGCGGGGCGGAATCTCACACATCAGCCATCCGCACACATGGCCGTTGTGTATCCGATACGTTCGTTCCGTCACACTTTTACAGGGAATTCACCTCAGATCAGCTCTGGGCGCAGTCCTCCTCAGGCCCGGTCATTATGATGGGGCCCAAACATTGAAGCGATTGCAAGGGGATAGCTATGTCAGATCCGAAGCGTCAGGCCAAGCGTGCCACACGCGCTGAGCGCCGAGCGGCCGAGGAGGCCGCCCAGCAGGCACGGGCCGAGCAGGCAGCCAAGGAGCGTAAGCAGCAGACCATCATCGGCTGCATTGTGGTGGCCATTATTGTGGTGCTGGTGGCCATCGCTGGATTCGCCGTATACAAGGCTATGCGGCCGTCCAACACCAGCAGCAGTAGCCAGCAAAGCAACATGACCGCGGACGAGGCCTATAGCAAGCTCAAGAAAGTCAGTACCCAGCCGGCTAACGCCGACGACAAGGCCGGCTTCGTAATCTCCAACAAAGGGTATGGCCAGAAAGCCGAGGGGGCTCCCACCGTATCCATCTACATGGAACCGCTGTGCCCCGGCTGCGCCTCGGTGAACCGCCAACTCGACCCGACGCTCGTCAAGCTGATGAACGCAGGCCAGCTCAACATCGATTTGCACTTCCTCAATTTCCAGAACAACAAGAGCTCCGACAACTACTCCAACCGCGTGTTCAACGGTGCCATCTACATTGCCGAGCATGATGACGATCCCGACCACCTCATGAGCTACCTCTCCAACATCTACGCTGAGGATTTCCAGCCGGGCGAATTGTCCAATTACGAGCCGGTAAACAACGCCAAGCTGGAGAAGCAGGCCGTCAAGGCCGGCGTGAGCGAGGATGTGGCCGCCGCGGCGTTCAGCGGCAAGAACGAATACCTCGACTGGCTCACCGCCTCCAACAACTACACGATCCTGCGCCCCGAACTGTTCAACAGCTCCGGCGCCTTCTCCTCCCCCACACTCACCATCAACGGCGAATACTGGGATCTGAAGCAGCTCACGCTGGCGGACACGAATATGGTGGACGGCTTCCTCAAGTCCATTGGGCTGGATGCTGACCAGGTAGGCGTGGAAGGCAAAATGCCATCCATCGGTGCCAGCGGAAAGCCGATTTCGGTCGCCTCCTGATGCTGCGTGGCCGAATAAGTTGACGCCGCGACATATGCAATACCGCCTGCGGCTCGGCTTAAATTGACCACTCGGGAAGTACCGGTATACTAGTCATTTGTTCGCAACGATTTACGCGTTAAGAACAATCGCCTCTTTAGCTCAGATGGCCAGAGCGGCCGCCTTGTAAGCGGCAGGTCGTCGGTTCGATCCCGACAAGAGGCTCGTCGCGCAGAAAAAATGGCGTATTATGTGATACGTAGACTTTTCTACGCATATAATTCTTACCTTGGGTAAGTACTCCAGGAGCCTTCCCCCAATTATGGGCTTCCTGGAATGAGGGCGGAGCGTCCCCCAACCAGCTCCGCGCCTTCAAGGGGGCGGGAACATCCCCTTCTCTCCCGCCCCCCCTTTTCTTTTCTTTTTTTGAGCTCAGAACAATCTGACGAGCAGGAATGGTGACGGTGGCCGGTGAAACCGCAGTACGGGCCGGAACAACCGTTACGATGGGTGGCGTAATCGTTCACCCAGCAGGAAGAGTATGGCAATGGCACGGCGTTGGACCCCGCAGCGGTTTGTTACACTGCGTCGCATCCGCGTAATCGCCTGTATCGCGGCGACCAGTATCGCGCTGGCTGGATCATTCGCGTTCACCGCGCGTAAATCCGTGGCCCTGAACATCAACGGGCAAACCACCCAAGTCACCACATATGCGATGACGGCCACCCGTCTTCTGGAGGAACAAGGGGTGGATATCAAGACCCACGATATCGTCACTACCTCGTCCGGCGACCAGCTCGCCAATCATGCCGTGGTCACCGTACAGTCCGCCTACCAGACCACTATCAACATCGACGGCACGTCCGTTCCCTTCTGGACCGTGGCCACCAGTGCCGACCAGCTACTGGGATTTTTCGAGGAAAACCAGAACAACGCCGCGAAGATCACCGTCGACATCGACAATGTGTACAACCAGCTCACCGGCGGACTGGTCATCAATCAGGATGGCCCGGTCACCGTCATTGCGGACGGCAAGACTTCCGTGGCCCCCAACGGCAAACTGCCTGCGGCCTCCATTCTTGACTCCAAAGGCATCGTGCTGAACAAAGAGGACCGTGTGAGCGTCGAAAAGGACGGCGATACCACTATCCTGCGCGTACGGCGCGTGACGCATGGCGAGGAAACGCGCACAGCCGTAGTGCCATACTCCACACAAACCATCATCGACTCCAATCTTCCTGAAGGCCAGTCGGAGATCCGCCAGCAAGGCGTCAATGGCGAGAAAACCCAGGTGTATAACGTCACGTATGTCGATGGCGTGGCCGAATCGGAGACGCTGAAATCCGAAACCGTCACCACGATGGCCATCGACCAGATCATCGCCGTAGGCGCCGCCAAGTCTGATACCGATAAAGGTTCCGACAAAAAATCCGACTCCGCCGATAACGGCAAGGCCGATTCCGGTTTCAACAATCAGCACGAGTCGTCCGGTAACAATGCCAACAACACAGGCGACAAGAACAACAGCAGCTCTGGCAACAACACGAACACCGATACCAACAACAATGCCGGCAACACCGGCGGCAACAACTCCGGTAACTCCGGTAACACCGGCAATTCCGGTAACACTGGTAATTCCGGTAACACCGGCGGCGGTACGAACAACAATTCCGGCTCTTCTGGCTCCGATTCAGGCACAACCACCACGCCCTCCGGCCGCCTGTGGCACGCCACCGTAGCCCAGGCTCAGGCCTATGCCGCCGGTGCCGCCGCGCAGCGCGGGTGGACAGGCAACGACTGGGATTGTCTGGTCAAACTATGGACCCGCGAGTCCAGTTGGCTGTGGTATGCCGAAAACGCGAGCTCCGGTGCCTACGGCATTCCTCAGTCGCTACCAGCAGACAAAATGGCTGCGTTCGGTGCCAATTACCGTGACGATGCCGCCGTACAGATCGATTGGGGTCTGTGGTACATCGCACAAGCCTACGGCAGCCCGTCCAAGGCATGGCAACATTCCGAACAAGTCGGTTGGTACTGATCGGTTACGAAGCCCACAAGGAACACACGCTTATGAACGACACCATTCCCGCCACTGGTCACCTGTTAGGTGCCGCCGATATCCGTCGTATCGCGGCCGATGCCGGCATCAGCCCCACCAAGAAATTCGGGCAGAACTTCGTCATCGACCCCGGCACGGTCCGTCGTATCGTACGCGAGGCGGGAGTGACCGCTGCCGATCATGTCATGGAAGTCGGCCCCGGCCTGGGATCGTTGACGCTGGCGATTTTGGAAACCGGCGCCACCATGACCGCAGTCGAAATCGATCCGCCGCTGGCCGAACGACTGCCGGGCACAGTCGCCGAATTCATGCCCGAAGCCACGTCACGACTCACCGTCGTCAATCGGGATGCCTTAACCGTCACCCCGGAGAACGTGCCTGATTTCAGCGATGACGCATCGTTTACGCTGGTCGCCAATCTGCCGTACAACGTGGCCACGCCGATTCTGCTCACGCTGTTGGAGCGTTTCGACAACCTCGGCTCGTTCTTGGTGATGGTGCAAAAAGAGGTGGCCGACAGACTCGCCGCCAAGCCCGGTTCCAAGATCTACGGCACGCCGAGCGTGAAGCTCGCCTGGTATGGCACCGCCGAACGGGTGGGCACCATCGGCCGCAATGTGTTCTGGCCGGCTCCCAATGTGGATTCCGCGCTCGTCAAATTCACCCGGTATCAGGCCGATGACCCGGCTGCCCCGGGAACTGCGAACAGCACAGACGACGGCACACAACGGGAACTCGTATTTCGTCTGATCGATGCGGCATTCGGTCAGCGTCGCAAGACCCTGCACGCGGCATTGAAGACCATTGCGCCCTCCGAGGCATTCTCCATCGCCGGCATCGATCCGACCCGTCGAGGAGAGACGCTCACCATCGCCGAATTCACCGCTCTGGCCAAGGCCATCGAATCGTGTGGAGAGGGAGATGAGGCACAATGAGTCCGGTAATCTCACATCCACGCTCAGCCGCTGCCCGACATCAGTCCGATGAGCTCTCCCCCATCACCATTACGGTGGATTGCCCGGCGAAAACCAATCTCACCTTGGAAGTGGGACCTGCTCACGACGAATGGGGCGGACGCCACGAACTGGACACCATCTACTGCGCAATCGGCGTATACGACACCGTCACCGCAACCGCCAAGCAACCCGGAGCAGGATTCTCTCTGGAGCTCGAAGGCGCTTATTTGGGCGACTTGGCCTCCTCACGCAGCGACATGCGCCGCAACCATGCGGTACTGGCCCTCTTCGCCATGGCCCAGGCGGCCGAGCGCGAGCCGGATGTGGCGTTGACCATCACCAAGCGCATTCCCGTGGGTGCCGGACTAGGCGGCGGTTCAGCCGACGCCGCGGCGACCATGCTGGCGGTCAATCGTCTCTGGGAGCTGAACTGGCCCATAGAGCGCCTGCGCACCATTGCTGCCACGTTGGGCGCGGACATGCCGTTCTGCCTGACCGGTGGCCTTGCATACGGCACCGGTTTCGGCGAACGCATCACGGATATCGCCCCCGGCAGCCGCGATGAGCTGGCGCTGATAGAACAGGGATTCAGCGGCGAAGTATTGGTCGGCGCATACCAGTCGCAACTCAGCACTCCTGAGGTCTACCACACCTTTGACATCGTGGGAGCCGCAGAAGGCGACCGCAATCATCTGCAGGCTGCGGCAATCAGCCTGCATCCCCGCAGCGGGCAGGCCATCGACGCCGCCACGCAGGCGGGTGCCAGCCATGCATTCGTCTCCGGATCCGGCCCCTCAGTGGTCGCTTTCGCCGCCGACGAGGCAGCGGCACAACGCATTATCGAGGTGTGGCGCGATACAGCTGTGGTCGATCGTATTATTCGAGCCAAATCTCCCGAACACCCCAATATCAGCGTCAGACAGTGACGCTAAGGTAGCAACCAGCCACCCGACCCATGAAAGAAGTCCACCGATGACGTATCAGGTTGATGAACGTGAAGCCCGCAAGGCGTACGTGCGCCGCCGCCAGACCATCGTCTTTTCCATCAGCGGCGCGGTATTGGCAGTAGTGCTGGTCATAGCCCTACTGTTCAATTTCCACGTTTTCGGCCTCGGCGAAGTGGAGACTCCGGCCAGCCAGCCGAATTACGGCAACGCGGCGCCGTGCGCGGTCAAGGACAGCAGCGGCAAAGCGCAATACGTGTCCAACGCTTCGGTCGGCATTCGCGTGATGAACGGCACCTCTCACGGCCAATTCGCCAAGGCCGTGGGTGAAGCTTTGGCCAATCGTGGATTCAGCGTGCAGAAAATCGATAACTATTCCAGCACCGACGTTGAACGCACCACCATCTACTTCGGCAAGAACGCCATTAATCAGGCGTATACGCTGATCGGCAATTTCACCGACGCCACCATGATCATGACGGCTCGCGAGGATCAGCTCATCGATGTGGTCATCGGCGCCACGTTCAACGATCTGCAGGACACCAACTCCTCCCCGCAATCCGGTAAGACCATCACCAATATCGAGGGTTGCAAGGCCGCCGATAGCATGACCAAGCTGCCCGCCGACACCAAACACGACGCATACACGGCGCAGTAAGGCGCATACAGCTTCATCTTCGCGAAAAACCGTACGCTGACACGTATTCAGCGTACGGTTTTTTGGTATCGGACTAGTATCGGACTACTGAATCTCGGCGTACCAGCGCTTGAGTTCTTCGACGGCCACATCGTGGTCCACCGGACCGTTATCCAAGCGGTATTCCAGCATGTGCTTGTAGGCGCGGCCGATCATCGGGCCGGGCTCCAGGCCCAGCAACTCCATAATTTCGTTGCCGTCCAGATCCGGGCGGATCGCGTCGAAGTCCTCTTTCTTCTTGAGTTCGCGGACGCGCTCCTCCATCTCATCCATGGCCTGGGAGAAGATCATCGCCTTGCGTTTGTTTTGTGTGGTGGCATCCGCACGCGTGAGCCTGTTCAGCCGCTCATAGAGGTGCCCGGCATCCTTGACATACCGGCGTACGGCCGAATCGGTCCACGGCTCGTCCACATAGCCGTGGAAGCGCAGGTGCATATTCACCAGTTCCGAGACGTCCTCGACCAGATGGTGGTCAAAACGCAGCGCCTTCAAACGCTTGCGGGTCATTTTGGCACCCACCGCGTCATGGTGGTGGAAGCTCACCTTGCCGCCCGACTCGAACCGGCGGGTCTTCGGCTTGCCGATATCGTGCATCACGGCGGCCAAGCGCAGCGTCAGGTCGGGGGCGGGCACCGGGCCGTCCGGGCCGGTTTCCAGGGCGATAGCACGTTCGAGCACAATCATCGTGTGCTCGAAGACGTCCTTGTGGCGGTGGTGTTCGTCGATCTGCAATTGCAGGGCCGGAATTTCCGGGAAGACGATGTCCGCAAGACCGGATTCGACCAACGCCTCAAGGCCGGCGCGCGGACGGTCGGAGAGCAGCAGTTTGGTCAGTTCGTCGCGCACACGCTCGGCGGATACGATGTCGATGCGGTCGCGCATCGAGGTAATCGCCTCGGCCGCGTCCGGCGCGATACGGAAGCCCAGCTGGGCCACGAATCGCACGGCGCGCATCATACGCAACGGATCGTCGTCAAAGGACTGTCGCGGATCCACCGGCGTGCGCAACACGCCCTTGGACAGATCACTGGCACCACCGAACGGGTCCACGAATTGCAGGTCGGGCACGCGCAGAGCCATCGCGTTGACGGTGAAGTCGCGGCGGGACAGGTCGCCCTCAAGCGTGTCGCCATAATTGACCTCGGGCTTACGCGAGTCCGGATCGTACGTGTCAGAGCGATAGGTGGTGACCTCCACCTTGACCTCGGTGCCGTCCGGGCGGCGGCGCATGGCACCCAGCGTGCCGAACTTGCGCCCCATGTCCCAGAAGCCGTCATGCCCCCACCGGCGCAGTATCGGCTCGAACTGCTCAGGCCGTGCGGATGAGCAGAAGTCCAAATCGTGGCTCTTTCTATGGAGCAGCAAATCCCTGACCGGGCCGCCGACCAATGCCAGCTCGTAACCCTGTTCGGCGAACAGTCGACCAAGTTCGATGGCTTCAGGCCATACTTCGAAATCCAATGGGCACCTTCCCGCGTGCGACGTTTTTCTGCCCTACCAGCATACCGTTACCCCACCTGCACACGGGGTTGAGTAAGGTGGAGAATATGATTACGCCCGCCGACCTTGCCCGCATGCTGGGGCAAACACCAGATTCGGCGGATAGCCATACCCAAGACCACCTGCTGTATACGTCCGAAACTCCGCATCATTCCGCCGATTCGGGCGATTCTTCCGATGTCGGCGGCACCGCGAGCCACTCCACCAATCAGGCCGTTCATCAAGACGAAGTAGACGCAGTACCGACTGCGCAACATTCCGGTGTGCCTGGCACACCCGCAACGCCCGCCACACCCGAACCATCCGAATCCGAAATATCGGACGCCACCAGCGACATGCCCGCACCGAAGCCGATGATGCCCACACCGGCCACCGTCTTCGGCATGCATGCCACCGTCACCATCGCCACTACCAGCGGCACTATCGAGGGGCAGGCTGATGGTATCGCCGGCGAGGCCGGTGCCGAGACGATTGCCGAGGTCGAGCCGATTATCGCCACAGCACAAACGTCCGTAACCATCGTCACGAACGATCCCGCGGCGACCGCTCACGCGGCCGTAGATGCTGCCGTTGCGGTCGCCAAGGCCGCCGCCGCGCACACCACAGCGATACCGACTCCGCGCGACGTGCTGATGCCGCCTGCGGCACGTACCGCACCGGCCGCAACGCCGGTCACCATGCCGGTCTCAGCGCCGTCTGCAGCACCAGTGAGGCCCGCAACGTCAGCGCATCCCACGCCGGCCACGGTCTTCGGCCGGCACCCGTCCGGAGATGTTGCCTCGCCGGAACCGGCAGTGCCGGTAGAACCGGTGACACCATCCGGCCCGACTCCGGCCATGATGCCGCAACGCCGTACGTCGGACGGTCCGACCACATTCGCTTCACTGGATGCCCAGGAACTGCCGGTCGTACGCGAATATTCGGCAGGCGGTCTGATTTTCGATGACCAGAACCGCGTGGCCATTATCGCCCGTCATTCCCGCTCCGGCCATCTCGAATGGTGCTTGCCGAAGGGGCATATCGAAAAAGGCGAGACCCCGCAGCAGACCGCTGTGCGCGAAGTGCATGAAGAGACCGGCATCCTGGGCGAGGTGATCGATTCCATCGCCACCATCGACTACTGGTTCACCGGTACCACGCAGCGCGTGCACAAGCTGGTCCATCACTTCGCGCTCAAACAGACCGGCGGTGAACTGACGGTGGAAGGAGACCCGGATCATGAGGCGGAAGACGCCATCTGGGTGCGTTTTGAAGATTTGGATGACGTGTTGAGCTATCCCAACGAACGCAAAATCGCGTGGCTCTACGCCAGGAAGAAGAACAGGCAGGCAAACGAGTGAACCTACCCGGAGTCTTACGACATTGCACACGTCTGGCACACGCACTGGCGGCTGGCGTCGCCGTTGTGGCGATGCTGGCCGCTCCATTGACCGTCTACGCGAACGATACGACGGACACGACTGATTCATCCGATACGACGGACGCAACGGGCAATCAGACCGAGAATCAGCCCAAGCAGAGCATTGCCATCACGCAAAGCACCCCCATCGTCACCTCCAAATCGGGCTATCGTGTCACCGCGGTCATCAGCAATACGGACAGCACGGCCACGTCAAGCGGCACACTGCACCTGACCACCAATGCGTTGTTCACCTTTGTCTCGCGCACCGATATTCAGAATTGGGCCGAGAACAACGCCCCCATCCCAACCCCCAACGAGTTGGGTTCCGTTGACGTGCCATCGATTCCCGCCGGCGGCACTGCCACCGTCACCATCGAGGTGAACGCCAATCAGCAGACCCTTGCCTCCATAGGGAGTTGGGGACCGAAACCGCTGATGCTGTCGTATATCGTTGGCAATCAGATACTCGCCGATTTGCCGAGTTTTCTGACCCGATCTTCGGATGGGCTCAACACCGCGACAACACCGGCCATGAACCTGACCGTGGCCATGCCCTACACCGCCAGCGGCTGGCAGGTCGATAATAAGGCCATCAGCAATCGCATTGCCGAAACCACCACTTCCTCGACATCAACATCGTCCAAGTCCAACAGCACGGACAAGGCCGACAAGTCCGATAACGCCGACGCCAGCAACGCGGCCAAAGCCACTGATACGCAAGCCATATCCTTATCCGAACAGGATGCCGATACCGCGCGATCCCTTGGGCAGACATTCGCCAAGCACCGCTCGCTGCAAGTGATCGCGGATCCTCTGTATTGGCGTCAGTCCGCAGTGCAACCGTCCATTGCCGGCATCATGCAGCCCGCCGACTTCGACATCACCGCCTATACCGCACTGGACGATACCGCGGCCTACGAAAAGGCCGGCATCACCACTGAGCAGTGGAACGCCAAGCAGGCGGCCGCATGGTATGCCGACGGAGGCGACTCCGAAACACCCTCCGCGTACGCATGGCAGGGCAACAACTGTTGGACGTTGGATGCGCTGACCGCAGCACGCGAGCAGGGCTATGACACGGTGATTGCCGATGCCTCTTTCGATGCCGACCAGACTGAAGCCGTACACACAGGCACCTACGTGGTGCATACGCCTGCCGGCGATGTCACCGTGCTGAAGGAGCAATCGACCTTGGGCACGCTGGCCAAGGGCCAAGCCACCAGCACGGACGCGCAGGCCGAGTCCAGCGATGCCGGTCGGTTGGCCCGACTGATCGCTCAGAGCGCGTTCTACCAGATGGAACAGCCCTATACATCCCGATACCTGCTTATGACGTTCTCCCGCACCACGGAGGCCAGCTGGATCGATCAGGTGATGAGCGCCTTCGAGCAGGCGTCTTGGTTGAATCTGACGGACCTGAAGACCATGGCCAAGGCCGATCCGTACAATGTCAGCGATTCGGTCAATCCCGACAATGCCGATGATGCCAACACCGCCAATACCCGGTCGGCATTGAGACAGTTGGCCGACAGCCGGCATGACATCATGCGCATGGCCACCTCCATATTGAGGAACGAGATTGATTCCGACGAGGTCTCGTCGTTGGACCCGCAGGCCCTGGCCCGGCAGGACGCCAATGACACCGCCTCGCATAGCAACGATCCGACGCAATGGATTGGCTCTTTACTGGCGCTGCATGACGATATGGCGCTGCGGTCCATGTCTGGCTCCCCCCAGCCGACAGCCACGCGAAAAGCCATGGTCAAAGCCACGAAAACACTGGCCAGCGATCTTCTGAACGGCGTACGCATCAACCCATCGGAATCAATATCCGTGTTCAGCGAATCCGCGAAAATGCCAATCACCGTCAGCAATGACCTTCCCTACGCCGTCAGCGTGCAGGTCAACTCACTGACTGACTCCATGCAGATCGTCACCTCGCGAACCGCTGACATCGATATTCCCTCGCATAGCGACGCTCAGGTGACCTTCACCATCCGCGTTTCCACTTCCGGCTCATCGACGGCCCATGTGTCGTTGACCGACCGGGAAGGCAACAGCTTCGGCAACACGCAGGACACCGCGATCACCAGTGTGATGCGCATCAGTGATGCCAGCGGCTTCATTATCATCGGCTTCGCCGTGCTACTGGGCATTATCGGCCTGTGGCGGCAGTTCCATCGGAAGAAGGACCCCGACGAATGAGTTCAAGCGTAGGTCGTAATTCCCTGATCATGGCCACGGGAACCGCTGCTTCCCGTGTGACCGGTCAGCTCCGCACGATTCTTCTCGCTGCGGCCATCGGCACCACCGGATTGGCGGCCAACGCCTATCAGGCCGGTTCCATGATTCCCCAATCCGTGTTCACGCTGGTGTCCGGCGGCATCTTCAACGCCGTGCTGGTGCCCCAGATCGTGCGCACGTTGAAAGAAAAAGACGCCCAAGAACGACTGAATCGCCTGATTACGTTGGCCATCGGCATCCTATTGGCCATGACCGTGGTGATGGCGGCGGCCAGCCCTCTGCTTGCCCGCCTGTACGTGGGTAGCGACGATCACCAGATGATAGCCCTGACCACCTCGTTCACCCTGTGGTGCATGCCTCAGGTGTTCTTCTACGGCCTGTATACGGTATTGGGTCAGATCCTGGCCGCCAAAGACCATTTCCTCACGTATGCGTGGAGCTCAACCGGTGCCAACATTATTAGTTGCGCCGGTTTTACTGGCTTTATTCTGCTGTTCAGCAAGGCCAATGAACAGCCCCTCGAATTCTGGACCGCCGACAAAATCGCGCTTACCGCAGGCACCTGGACTTTGGGCGTGGCCTTCCAAGCGCTGATACTGTTCCTGCCGCTGGCCCGTATCGGGTTCAAGTACAAACCCAGCTTCGGGCTTGGCGGCTTTGGACTCAGGTCTATGGGTCCCGTGGCGTTAGGCTCTTTGGGCGTGGTGATCACCAGTGAGATCTGCGGCATTATCCTTACCCGTATCGCCACATCCGCACCGCAGCGCGCCCACGAACTGACGGGTGCCAGCCTGTTCAGCGTGGCAGGCAACGCGACCTATCAGAATGCGTACACACTGTTCATCCTGCCCTATTCACTCATCGCCGTATCGGTATCCACGGCTATGTTCCCCAAAATCTCCCGTTCCATCGCAGCTGCGAATCTGGATGAGGCACGGCACGACCTGGTCAGCGCACTGAATAATGTGGGCCTGCTCATCATGTTCTTCGCCGCCGCCATGGTCGTGTTCCCCGAACCGATCATCCGTGCATTGCTTCCGTCCGTCTCGATGGACGAGACTATGTTGATCTCCTATGCGCTTATCGCCTTGTCTGTGGGCATTCCATTGGGGTCGGCGTTCCTGTTAATCCAGCGCACGTTCTACGCCTTTGAGGACGGCCTTCACCCCTTCCTGTCCGCGGTGATGCAGTATGGATTCACCTCAATATTCATGATCATCGGCATGATGGTACTTCCTCCTGAGCATTGGGTACTCGGCATCGCCTGCTCGGTGACCCTCGGTGGATTACTGGCGTTGCCGCTGACGTTGATGATGTTGCGCCGCAAGTTCGAAGGCAATCTTGGCGGTCGGGAGATCACGAGGACATATGCCAAGGCCATTGTGGCGGCACTGGCTTCCGGAGTTGTGGTCTGGCTGATCAAACGACCGGTAGTCGCACTGCTCGGCGCGGATATTCGACCAGTAGGCGGGCACATGAGCTGGTGGTCTGCGCTGGCCATCTGCGTGGTGCTCACCATTGTGCTGGCCGTAGTATATGTGGCTGTGTTGTGGGTGGTACACACCCCGGAACTCATCAGCGCCTATCACTCGATACTGGCCCGTCTACACAAGACTCCGGCCAGTGAGGACGTTGCTGTGACAGCCCAGCCGGAAAAAAGTCGACGCTACGTAAATCAATCCTGAGACGGAGCCCGTCAAGGATAGCCCCGCACGTAGAATATCTAAGACCAATCTCGAACACCAATCACACGGAGCCGAACGCACTATGAAACCGCAACTCGGAGACACGATTCTCAACCGATACACCTTGGTATCATCGTTGCGTGAGGAGCCTGGCATTCAGGCATGGAAAGCCAACGACCGTGTGCTGGCAAAGGATTGCCAGCTGTTCATCATTACCGATCGCAGCGCTTTCGCCGCAATCGATGAGCTCGCTGGTCGCATCGCCGCCACTCGCCCTGATCGTGTGATTCCCATACTGAAATACCGTATGGAATCCGACGTACTTCTCATTGTCATGCCGGTGGATAGCGGCCAATGCCTGACTGACTACATGGTAGATACCGCCAAGCCGCTCAGCTACAGCGCCATCCGGTCGATTATCGGAGAATGCGCCGACGTGCTGCGCGAGGTCATTGCGGATACTCCCAGCGGCATCGTCATCACAACCGACACCGTTCGAGTGACTACCTCCGGTGTGCAAATTGCCGATGCACCATGTGCCACGATGCTGGCCGATACGTCCGCTACCGATCTGCGCACGGACGGTCCTGAACGGTATGCGATTCGCCAGCTTGCGGCATTACTCTACACCCTGCTGACACGCACGCCAAGCCAAGCGACACCCACATTCAATCTGCGTGCCTTGCCGCAAGACACCCCTGGCGAATTCCGCGTGATTTGCAAGCGTGGATTGGCCTTGAGCGAGCCCGACGATCATACGTTGCCAATGGCTGCCCTTGTAGAACTCGATGCCTTGTTGGGTAATTGGAAGCCGCTCTCTGAACTGAGCGATGCTGATATTGCTTTGCCGAGCGTGGAAAGCGATTGCTCGATTACCAAGGCGATACTGAAGCCTGCCAACGAGACTGATATCGTGCCTATTCCCAGCACGTTGATTAACAGCAGCAGTCTTCCGGAATTGTCTATTACCCCTTCCCTGCCGGTTCAGACGGCCGCCGTCCCCGCTCCGCACGCGATGTCACCGGTTCCTCTGCCTGATGGGTCCAGTACTGCTGACGGTAACCAGTCTCAGTCTGATGCCCGCCGTCTGTTTGACTTCAACCTTTCTGACGCCTGGGAGCACGAAA
This sequence comes from Bifidobacterium longum subsp. longum JCM 1217, assembly GCF_000196555.1. NCBI lineage: Bacteria > Bacillati > Actinomycetota > Actinomycetes > Bifidobacteriales > Bifidobacteriaceae > Bifidobacterium > Bifidobacterium longum. The sequence continues at coordinate 2,376,481 of NC_015067.1, forward strand.
ATCTTTCCGGTGAAGGCACCGGTGACTGGTACAGCGAAATGAATCCGGCCCCCATCGGCGGTCCGGGTGATAATACTCGGTTGACAGTGCCTATTGTTACCGGCGGTATTTCCGATGCCGCCGTGGGAGAGACAACCAGTCGTATTCCCGTGTTCGACGCCAGCGGCCGTGCTGTGGCTCCTGGTGAGGAATCGCTGCGTGCCTTGGAAGAGGAGCAGGCCCGCATTGCCGAAGTAAGCGCCATTCCTCCGAGCTTCACACCGAAGAATGTGCCGGATGACGAGGTTGACAGCAAGCTGCCCGATGAACATCTGTTCGGCAAACTGTCGACCAAGGTCGTTGCCATCATTGTGGCTCTGATATTGGTAGTGGCAGCGGCTGTTTGGGCAGTGCATGCGTTCCGATCCTCCGGAGACAATCCTGCCGATGCTTCCAGCAACTCCAGTGAAGGTGACTGGCCTGATATCAATGCTGACGCTGTGCCATTTGGTGGCAGCGAGAACGCGACGAACGGTGGCACCACTGACGATTCTTCAAAATCGAGTGATGCCACTCAGAGCGAATCCAAGGACTCGGCATCAGACAAGTCCAAGAAGTCCGAGACTGCTGATTCGTCGTCCAAGAAGACCAAGGCCAAGAAGTCCGGCGATAAGGATTCCAGCGCTGTTCCGCAACCGAGCCATGAGAACAACACGGCGTTTACGATTTCCAGCGCCAACTTCCTGTCGAATCCTGGCGGCCAATCCGGGTACGCATACTACATGCACCTTGACCAGCCGCAGGATGCGTACCGCATGGTTATCACCATCCGCACATCCGGTGGTAAGGGCTATATTCGCGCAAATACCACTGGGGACCCCACTCAAGGCAAGCAGGTGGCCGAATTCACCTTTGCTGAAGGTGGCACTACTGAGGTGAAGTTCACCAAAGCCGTCAAGACGCAGGATCTGCTGCTGTGGGTGCCATCGGATAGCCTGCCGCAGAACCAGCTGTACATCGAAAAGGTGGAGGTCTTCTAATCGGCATCTATGCCGATGACTGACCCAAGAAGGGGCGGTACCGTTCGCATACATTCGACGATACCGCCCCTTCTTCGCATCTGGCTGAATGACACGGAATATCGTATGGGGGTGTGACAATGTTTCACGTGAAACATAACGTCATCATTATCGGTTCTGGTCCCGCTGGCTACACGGCCGCCATCTATCTTGGCCGCGCAGGTCTCAATCCTGTTATGGTCACTGGTGCGTTGTCGCCAGGTGGACAGTTGGTCAACACCACTGAGGTGGAGAACTTCCCCGGATTCCCGGAAGGTATTCTTGGCCCGGATCTTATGGATCGCATGAAGGAACAGGCCAAGCGCTTCGGTACAACCTATATCGCAGACGATGTCTCTTCCATCGAGGCGTGTGAGAGTGATTCGGTCAAGCCGACCTATCGTGTAACACTCTCCGATGACTCCCAATTGGAGGCATCGTCGCTTATCATCGCCACAGGGTCGTCATTCCGTAAGCTTGGGGTGCCCGGCGAACAGGAGCTGTCCGGACATGGCGTCTCGTACTGCGCCACCTGCGATGGCTTCTTCTTCAGGAACAAGCCTATCGTGGTCGTAGGCGGTGGCGATTCGGCTTTTGAAGAGGCATTATTCCTGACCCGGTTCGGTTCTTCGGTCACCTTGATTCACCGACGCGATAGCTTCCGCGCCTCGCAGATCATGGTGGACCGAGCCAAAGCCAATCCGACCATCACTCTGATGACCAACACAGTGGTGACCTCCATTACCGGCACCTCCTCCCCCACACAGAACACCGGTGCACCTATTGCCATTCCTGGCTTGACGCTCAAACGACCGGCTGTAGCACCGGCCAGTGTCAGCAGCATCGCCGTACGTAATGTGGTGACCGGAGAAGAAAGCACGCTGGACACCAACGCCGTATTCGTGGCTATCGGTCATACGCCAGCCACTGATTTTGCGGCCGGTGTTGTGGACCGTGACGATGATGGATATGTCGTGGTGCAGGGTGCCAGCACGGTGACCAGTGCGCCAGGCATCTTTGCTGCAGGCGATTGCGTGGATCGTACTTATCGTCAAGCGATCAGCGCAGCGGGCATGGGCTGCCGTGCAGCGCTGGATACGCAGGCCTATCTTACGGACTGATGGTGGCGGACTGATGGTGGCTTGCTGTTCTGGCTGCTGCCTGTGACATAGGAGCAACGCTAGGTCAGTGTTACAGCATGCCGCCCTTGGATAGTACGTATCGGTCAAAGGCATAGAAAGACCCCTCAGGCGACGGAGAATCACGATGTGTGATTGTCCCTCCAGCCTGAGGGGTTTTCTATTGCGACAGGGGCTACAACGCAGGCATACGCCCCTGCCAGGAATCACGCAGAGGCTATAACGTCTTGCGCATACAACGCACTGCACAGCAATAATGCCGGCGACAACACGAATGTTCTTATCGTGTTACACCCATTTGGAATCGGCATCGCCTTGGCTCGGCACCAGCAGCTGCAGGATGCGATCCATATCCTCTGGTGACGAAAAGACGATTTCGATGCGACCATGCTTGGTGCTGCCCTTAATCGACACCTTGGTATCGAAATGATTTTCCAAACTCTGCTGGATGGCGGAACCAACCCAAGGATTGGTCTTAGACGTCTTAGGCTTCTTCGGCTGCTCCCCCGACGCAATCTTCATGGCGACGATTTCTTCGGTGCTGCGTACAGAAAGACCTTCCGCAATAATACGAGAAGCCAGCTTGTCCATTTCCTCCGGATCGCTCAGGCCCAATAGCGCACGCGCATGACCGGACGATAGCACACCGGCAGCCACTCTCTTTTGCACAGAAGCCGGCAGGTTCAGCAGTCGCAAGGTATTGGCGATTTGCGGGCGAGACTTGGACACCGACTTGGACAGTTGTACTTGTGTCAACCCGAACTCTTCAATCATCTGCTGGTAGGCAGCCGCCTCTTCCAGCGGATTCAAGGCCACACGGTGCAAGTTTTCCAGCAATGCATCGCGGAGCATATCATCATCCGCAGTGGTTTTGACGATGGCGGGAATCGTCTCCAACCCAGCCAACTGAGAAGCACGCCAACGGCGTTCACCCATAATGAGCTCATACGGGCTGTCCAAATGACCGGCAAACGGATTCGTGCTGGATTCCGTCTCGTCGTGCTTGGCGGCTTTGGCCGCAGCAATCTGGCTTGCCGGACGCTTGCGCACGACTATCGGTTGCAGCACACCAACTTCCTTAATGGAAGCAGACAGCTCATTCAACTCATCCTCGTCGAAGATGGTACGAGGCTGATGTGCATTGGGCCCGATATCAGACAGTTTGAGTTCAGCCAGATAACCACCGGCTACCGGCTTGAGCTCGTCCTTCTTATCTGTGTCAGCGGTCTTTGCCGCCGATGCAGTCAAAGATGTTTCACGTGAAACATCTTTGACAGTGACGGATGTACGATGTGCCGTCTGAGACGCAGACGACTTGCCGCCCTGCTGAGGTGCGGCGACCTTACCGGTTTGAGGTTTCTCCGTACCGAAAAACAGGTCGCTAGGATGAGTAATGGTGTCCAATGCGGGCATGGATGCGCGTTTACCGGCGGCTTTCTTGACTGCCTTGCTGGACGATATCGTCTGAGGCACGGCAGGTTTTGATTCCTGCTGGGCAGTAACCTTCTTGGCGGGGGTTATGTCAGCAGTGGCCTCCGGAGTAGACGAATCCTCCGCAATCATTGCGGGCTGCTCCGCCACCGGCTCCTCCCCTGGCAATGTGGGGAACAAAGCGCCAAGGCCCTTACCAAGTCGTGATTTTGATGCCATTACTTGTTCCTCCTCGCATCAATGGTGTCAAGGACTTGTTGCGAACGCTGTGCGATTTCCAAAGCTGCTTCACCATACGATATGGCACCTATGCCACGAGGATCATAGGCAATCACCGATTGGGAGAAACTCGGCGCTTCGGAGATCTTGACTGAACGCGGGATGGTGGTATTCAGCACAATGCTGGGATAGTGTCCCTTAACCTCGTTATATACTTCACGGCTCAATAACGTTCGGCGATCGAACATCGTGACGAGCATGGTGGACACCAGCAGTACGGGATTGAAATGCTCTTGCACCAAACCAATCGTGTTAATCAGCTGGCCAAGACCCTCCAATGCGTAATACTCAGCCTGGATAGGAATCAGCATCTCGGTCACTGCACACATGGCGTTGATGACCAAGAGGCCCAAGCTGGGCGGGCAATCAATGAACACGTAATCATAGTGTTTATCTGATTGACGCAGGTAGAGGTCCAAGGCCTCCTTCAACAATGTGTTTCGGTTGGGCAGATCAGCCACTTCCAACTCGGCACCGCTGAGATCGATTGATGCAGGCACAACATCAAGTGTGGGAAAATCAGGACAGACCGTGATAACATCACCCAGATCGGAACGCCCCTCGATAACGTCATAGACCGAGGGCTCTCCCGATGCATGAGATACACCCAACGCCGTAGAGGCATTGCCCTGCGGGTCCATATCGATGACCAACACCTGCGCGCCCTTGTTCGCCAGCGCCGCAGCGGTGTTTACCGTGGATGTGGTTTTACCCACTCCCCCCTTCTGGTTGGCCACGGCAATACGACGGGTACGTTGAGGTTTGGGGAAATCGGTTTTCTTGAGTACATCGTAGCGTGAGCTTTCATCAGCCATCTGGCTGCCAAGCACTGAACCGTGACCATCGAATATTCGCTGAAGCGTTTCGGAAGCCGATTCTATAGGTTCCGACTGATGATCCTTGGTGGACATCGCTCCTCCTTGCACAGACGTAAGTTCCAGTGTTCTCATTCGTATGGACATGATGCTCGTTATCCACAATTGCGATATACAATGTGGATAAGTGTGGATAAGTGTGAATGACGTTGAGTGTTAGATTATGTATTCGCAGACGAAAAACATTGAAAAATCAGTGTTTTCATCATTCTGCACATCGTCCCGTAAAAATGTGGATAACTTTTACGCACATATGGAAATGTGGATAACTCAATCAGTACTCCACTCATCGCTTATCCACAATCACCACGTGGGTAGGCTCAAGATCCGGTCCGACAGCCGCCTCAACGACGCGTGGACGACGACCACCGAATTTTGCAATCTCCTTGCCAGCCTTGTCGATTTCAGCCTGAGCAGACCGTCCCTTCAGTGCGATCAACTGTCCTGACGGTTTCAGCAACGGCAACGTCCAGCCAGAGAGTTTGGTCATAGGAGCAACCGCACGACACGTGACAACAGCGAACGGATGAATTTCCCGCTTCCGTACCTGCTGGATGACGGCATCGGAGCGTCCACGAATAATCTCAACGTTCTGCAGTTGCATCAGGCCAACACATTCATGCAACCATTCGATTCGCCGCTCCATCGGTTCAATCAGCGTGAAGTCATGATCCGGCAAACACGCGGCAGCCACCAATCCAGGAAAACCACCACCACTGCCGACGTCGGCAACTGTTTTGAAGCGAATACCATTCGTCGCATTCCGAACGTACGGCACAATCGCAGCGGAATTCAGAATATGCCGTTCCCAAATGATATCGACGTCACGGGGGCCGATCAATCCACGAGGTTCACCCTCTTCGGCAATCTTGGCATGGAAACGCTCCAACTTCGGCAACGCATCACCCAAGACCTCAGCAAGTACAGGTGACCCCTGCAGCTGATCCGTCATAGCCATCTCCCTCACCATGTTTCACGTGAAACAATCAACATGGAGAATGGCGCCGCTCATTACGACGCCATTCTCCATGCGGTCACTTTAGTTTGTTCAAAGACGACATCCGTCGAACGTCCCTGTCATCTCAAAAAAACTCGCCGAGCAATTACTCCTGATCAAGCTCGTCGTCTTCGGCGGTATCCTCGACTCTATTCTTGAGATACACCGTCACGTAACGATGAGGCTCCTCACCGTGCGAGCGAGACTTCAGCCCCTCTTCCCGAACCACATCGTGAACGACTTTACGTTCGAAGGAATTCATCGGCTTCAAGTCATACGGCTCGCCGGAATCCTTCACTGCGTCAATGGCATCCAAGGCGATATCACGGAGGTGCTGACGCTTGCGCTTCAGGAAACCGTCGACATCCACAATCAGATGAGAACGCTCGCCGGTCTTCTGCTGTACAGCCAGACGAGTCAATTGCTGCAGAGCATCAACGACTTCACCATTACGGCCAATAAGATGTTTGATGTCAGTATCGTCATCAGCAACGATTTGCACGGTGGGGCGGTCATTACGCACGCCCATCTCAATGTCGCCCTCATAGTCGGCGATATCCAGTAGGCCTTCAAGGTAATCCGCGGCGATGTCAGCCTCTTCGTTGAGCTGGTCGATCGACTTCACGTCATCCTGTGCCATACGCTACTCCTTCATGTCGTGTTTGAATTCCAAGTCTAAGCCCTGCTCCCCCGAACAGAGAAAGTAATGTCGGTGCGTGTTGAATGTTTCACGTGAAACATCGAACTCGCACCGACATAGTCGTCACTTCTTTTTGCGCTTACGCACGGGCTGTTGACGCTGATAGCCCTGAGTGGCCTTACGCTCGGCCTCTTCCTTGGCCTTGGCCAATGCTTCTTCTTCCAGAGAGGGCAGGCCGGCCTTTGCGCGGCGAGCATTCTCATTACGATGATCGCGCTTCTCCTTGTCCGCCGCAGCCGGAGAGCCAGGGGTCGGGAATGCGTACACCTGCCACAATGTGCGGCAGAGGTTGCACACGTTGTTGGTCAGCCAGTAGACCAGCACGGCGAACGGCATGGCGACACCGGAGAAGATGTACATCACCGGGAAGAGCCACAGCATAGCCTTCTGCATGGTCTCGGTCTGCTTGTTCATCGAAGCAGCTGCCATGTTGCGCTTCATGCTGAAGTACTGCATAAACCACAGGCAGAAACACATCAGGAACACGAAGATACCGATGACCGCCTTGCCACTAGCGGCAGCACTGGTGAAGTTATCGGTCACGCTGACAATGCCGAACACATCGGTTTGGGTGAATTGCTTGGCGGTTGCTACGTCGAACGCGCCCAACGCATCGCGTTTACCGTTGGCAATGTATGGAATGGCCGACAGCGTATAGAACATGGACATGAACACCGGGCCCTGAATGAGCATAGGCAAGCAGGAGCCAGCCGGATTGACGTCATTGTCTTGATACAGTTTCATGGTTTCACGGCTCATGGCCTCCCTGGAAGCCTGATCCGTCTTGCCTTTGTACTTGTTCTGAATACGCTGCATCTTCGGCGCCAATGCCTGCATCTTGCGCATCGACTTCATCTGCTTGTAGAACAGCGGGAAGATACAAGCCTGCACCACCAGCACCAGGATGATAATGGCAAGCACCCATGAGACACCAATCGGGCTCACGCCCAGCATCACGAAGAAGTCATGCACGATCTTCATGATCCAGGTCTGCAACCACTCAACGGGAGTCAGGATTTTATATAGAAATCCCCAAAACCCGCTATCAAGCAGAAATTCATTTGAGTTCATCGTTGGGCCTCTCTTTGGGTTGTGGCCAATGGTGTCAGTCGAGGCTCTTCATGAGCCTTCGACCACGAAAACCTGTAAAAAACGGAATACCGTTGTGGAACATCGTCGATTCCCCCACGACTCCACGGCCGGCAACGCAGTAATCTCAGCACGGCGAGCACTCCCCCTTTGAACGCGCCATACCGTTCCAATGCCTCAATGGCATAATTCGAGCACGTTGGATAATACTTGCAACAAGGCGGTGTGTTTGCCGAGATGTGCTGTTGATACCAGCGCACCCCACCAATCATCACCGCCTTGAAAGAAGCTGTCATGCCTCAGCCACCTTATGCGCCACCGTGGCAAAAGCCTTCGCGATCTGCTGATCTAGCGAAGCGAACGATGCGGTCGCTGCACTGGGCTTGGCGCGCAAAACGATATCGCAATGCGCGGGCAGCAGATCCTCATGGGCTCTGGCCAATACACGAAACCTACGCTTCACCGTATTACGGGTGACCGCATGTCCTACCGATTTGGAGACAGCTAATCCCAAACGGCGATGCACCGTCCGGTCGTCATCATCATGATGGTCGTCGGGCACCAAATAGTGCACGACGATATCCTTGCCACCTGCTTTGCGCCGGCGTTTCAGCACGGTGACGAAATCACGATGGCTTTGAAGCCTCTCCACCTCGACTATGCCTGTGGCACTGATCGGAATGATCAGGCGGAGAGGGTCTTGCGGCCCTTGGCACGGCGACGGTTGATCACCGCACGGCCAGAACGGGTGCGCATGCGCAGGCGGAAGCCGTGCTTCATGTGGCGACGACGGTTGTTCGGCTGGAACGTCCTCTTCATAATCCATTGCTCCTAGGTCTATTCGGCAACGCTTCGCGCTGCCCTCACGTGAGTCAAGCTATACCAAAGTACTCTCACCCCTACCCTCAAGTCAAAACGGACGGAGTATTTTCACATTTCGACACGTTGCGAGACACGCCCCAAATCTCTTATAATCGGCGGAATACCAACCATTCACGGCCAAAAGTTATCCACAAATTACATGTTTGTTATTCACAATCCAGTTATTTCAACACGCGACACGGTGGATAACTTGTCTAAACCAGAGTAAATATTATCTGTTGTACGTATTTCGCCACAGCGACAGAAGGGGCCACC